>NZ_BDLR01000069.1:0-16369 GCF_002049395.1 Carboxydocella sp. JDF658
TCCGGAAAAAACTCCCCGCACACAGTTATGCTAAATTTGTTCTTCTCGTGTTTCTCTGGCATTCCTGATCAGCTCCCCGAAACCCTGCCGGACTTTGCTGATACCCGGGCATAAAGAGCAACCGCTTCTGACTCAGTTTTTAAATACAATCAATTATAGTCTAGTTTTCTGAAGCTGCTGCATACCTCCACTCCCTTAAATTCAACGTAAAAATCATACTTCCTGCAGATCAAAGGGTTAAAAAATAATATATATTCTTCGTATTAGTCGATTGTATGGTATCCTATAACTAGAATATAAACGGTGGAGGGAAAAAATGAAAGTGATAGATTTAAAACTATTTGGTCCTTATAAATTGTTAGGTAACAATAATTCCTTCTTTCAATATTTTGGGCGGCTTTTAAAAATTAAGGCTCTTTGCTAACAAGCATGCAAAGAGCCTTCCTCAATACGATTATGCTACTGGATGGGTCGCTTTTCAGGAGTACCTGCCTTACGTGGATAGGTGCCAGGGGTAGAGCTGATTTTCTGCATTACTCCCAGTGCCCTTTTCCCCATAGCAAAGGGTAATTCATAATCATATTGAGTTAACCAGTCTGCACCCAAAACCACCAGGGCCTTGTGAGCACTCTCTTTCTCTTCCAGCAAGTTAGGTCCCTTCCAGGCCGCAATCCTGCCACCTACCTTAACAAAAGGAGCCGTATATTCCAACAACACTGGTAAAGCAGCTACTGCTCTCGATACCGCCAGATCATATTTTTCCCGCTGGCCCTTTTGCCTGGCCACTTCCTCCGCCCGGCCATGGATTACCTCAATCCCCTTTAACCCCAGCTCATCAATCACTGTCTGCAGAAAAATAGTCCTTTTCTGCAAAGAATCCAGCAGGGTTACCTGTAATTCCGGATAGGCAATTTTAAGGGCCAGCCCCGGAAACCCTGCTCCAGTGCCAACATCGATTACTTTCAACCCCGGAGTTAAATCTAAAAACCGGGCAGGATAAATGCAATCATAAAAGTGTTTAACAGCTATCTCTTTCTCTTCAGTGATAGCAGTTAAATTGATTTTTTCATTCCACTCTACCAGCAATTGGGCATATCTGGCCAGTTGTTCCGTCACAGCGGGAGAAAACCAGTTTAATAATATTTCTTTCATCAATTATTCAACACCCTTTTTCTCTGTTCCAGATGAACCAGTAAGATTGAAATATCGGCCGGTGACACCCCGGAAATACGAGCAGCCTGACCTACAGAACGAGGTCTGATTTTGCTCAACTTCTGACGGGCTTCAGCGGAAAGGCCCCGAATTTCTTCGTAATCGATATCATCGGGCAATATTTTATTTTCCAGTTTATTAAACCTCTCCACCTGCTCCATTTGTTTTTCAATATAACCCTGGTACTTGATTTGAATTTCCACCTGTTCTGCTACTTCAACCGGAACCCCTTCTACTTCATAACCAAAAAGCCCTAAATTAGCAAAAATGATTTCCGGCCTTTTCAAAAGCTCCGCCAGACTTAAACCAGAACGCAAAGGAGCGCTGTTTAAAGCAGCCAGTTTTTCCTGAATCTCTTCTTTAGGAGTAATTATCATATTCTCTAATTCTGATTTAACTTTTTCCACCTGTTCCCGCTTTTCACAAAAACGCTGCCAGCGGTAATCGTCCACCAGACCGATTTTACGGCCTGTTTCTGTTAATCTCAGGTCAGCATTATCCTGGCGCAATAATAACCGGTATTCAGCCCGGGAAGTTAACATGCGATAAGGTTCATTGGTCCCTTTTGTTACCAGGTCATCGATCAAGACACCGATATAGGCCTCAGAACGTTTTAAAATCAAAGGTTCCTGCCCCTTGACGGAGAGAGCCGCATTGATCCCGGCCATGAGTCCCTGGGCCGCTGCCTCTTCATAACCGGAGGTACCATTAATCTGCCCGCCACAGAAGAGCCCCCGGATATGTTTAACCTCCAGAGCCGGGCTAAGCTGAGTTGGTACGACATAATCATATTCAATGGCATATCCGGGACGCATAATTTCAGCCCGTTCCAGACCTGGGATAGTATGCAGCATTTCGATCTGCACATCTTCCGGCAAACTGGTGGAAAAGCCCTGGACATACATTTCTTCTGTATTTCTGCCTTCTGGTTCGATAAAAATCTGATGGGCAGGTTTGTCAGCAAAACGCACCACTTTATCTTCAATTGAGGGACAATATCTGGGACCCACTCCTTCAATAATGCCACTATATAAGGGAGAGCGATGCAAATTGTTGCGAATCACTTCATGGGTTTTTTCTGAAGTATAGGTCAACCAGCAACTCAATTGTTCCCTTTCCGTTACCGGCGAAATAAAGGAAAAATTCCAGAGCCGCTCATCCCCTGGCTGTTCTATCATTTTGCTGAAATCCACCGTCCGCCGGTGTATGCGCGGAGGTGTACCGGTTTTGAAACGGCCCAGTTCTATCCCCAAATTGCGCAGGGAATCGGTTAAGCTGTAAGCAGCCAGCTGACTATTGGGCCCCCCTTCATAAACCGTATCGCCGATGATAATTCTCCCCCGCAAATAAGTACCGGTAGTCAAAACCACCGCCCGGGCAGCAAAAAAGGCCCCGGTCACAGTTTTGATCCCCTTAACTCTTTCGCCTTCCACCAGTATTTCTTCTACCAGAGCCTGCTTGATATCCAGCCCCGGCTGGTTTTCCAGTACCTGTAACATAGATTTCTGATATTGTTTCTTATCTACTTGAGCCCGTAAAGCATAAACGGCTGGTCCTTTACCGGTATTGAGCATACGCATCTGAATAGCTGTCAAGTCAGTTACCAGCCCCATTTGGCCTCCAAGAGCATCGATTTCCTTGACCAGATGGCTTTTGGCCGGTCCTCCGACGGCAGGGTTACAAGGCATTAAAGCCACATTATCCAGATTCAAGGTAATGATCAAAGTTTTACAACCCATGCGGGCGGCAGCCAGGGCTGCCTCACAGCCGGCATGACCGGCTCCAACCACAATTACATCATATTCCCCTGCTCGATACATACTTTCACCATCCCTATTTGCCGATACAAAACTGGGAGAAAATCAAATCCAGCAAATCTTCCCCTACAGTTTCTCCGCTAATTTCCCCCAGGGTTTCCCAGGCACCTCTGATATCGATGGACAAATAGTCTGCCGGCATCCCGGCTTGATAAGCTGCTAGAGCCGATTCCAGCTGGCCGGCTGCTTTTTCCAGGGCGGAAATATGGCGCTGATTACTGAGGAAAAGTTCCTGGCTGGGTACCACTTTTCCCTGCCAGATTAAATCCAGCAGAGCCTGTTCCACTTTACGGGTATCCTCTTCCTGCAAAAGACTGGTATAAACCCGGGGCCAGTGCTGCAATTCCTCGGGCAAGTCCTCCCCTTTATATTCCGGTTTCAAGTCTTGCTTATTAATAATCAATAAAACCTGATGCCGGGAAGATAATAGACGGGCAATTTCCGCATCTTCAATGTTAAAACCGGTAGCGCTGTTGATTACAAATAAAACAACATCTGCTTTTTCCAGCCACTCCTTGCTTTTTTCCACTCCCAGTTGCTCTACCAGGTCTTTAGTCTCTCTGATCCCGGCAGTATCCACCAGCCGCACCGGCACTCCGCCCAGGTTCAACACTTCCTCAATCACATCTCTGGTGGTACCAGGGATATCGGTTACAATGGCCCTGCGGTCTCTTAACAGGGCATTTAATAAACTGGATTTACCTACATTTGGTTTTCCGGCTATTACCACCCGGATTCCTTCCCGTAAAATTTTGCCCTGGCGGCTTCTGGCCAGCAAATCATTTAATCTCTCTCTAATCTGTGTTAATCTATTTGCTAGCTGGATCCCGGTTAAATGTTCAATATCCTCATCAGGGAAATCAATTTCCGCTTCCAGATAGGCCAGTACTTGCAATAATTGCTGCCGGATTTCCATAATGTGTTGCTTTAACTTCCCCTGCAGCTGATTGGCCGCCACTTTGGCAGCAGCATCGGTCTGCGCTCTGATTAAATCAATTACTGCTTCCGCCTGGGATAAATCAATTCTGCCATTAATAAAGGCCCTTTTGGTGAATTCCCCTGGTTCAGCAAGACGAGCCCCTTCCTTCAAAACTAGGCCCAGGATTTTCTGCAAAACTACCATGCCACCATGGCTGTGGATTTCCACTACATCTTCGCCAGTAAAGCTATGAGGACGCTGCATGAAAGCAACCAAAACTTCATCTACCATCGCCCCATCGGTTTTATCCACAATATAACCGTACAGCATTTGATAAGGAACCATGTGGATAACTTTTTTCCCCTTCGGTGAAACAAATAAGTTATCCACAATTTTTTTTGCTTCTCCTCCACTAACTCGAATAATACCAATGCCACCTTCTCCTGGGGCAGTAGCTATTGCCGCAATGGTATCTTCCAAATTGACCAAAATTATCCCTCCAGGTTAGTTAAAAACCCAGTAATTTGAATTACTGGGTTTAAAATACTATTTTTTAGGAAATATTACAATTTTACGGTAAGGCTCTTCCCCTTCACTGGTGGTATAGACATATTTATGATTTTGCAGTGTGGTATGTATTATACGCCGTTCCTGGGGACTCATCGGTTCTAAAGCGATTTCTTTACCATATCTCTTGACTTTTTCCGCCATTTTAAGGGCTAAACGCTGTAAAGTCTGTTCCCTGCGTTTGCGATAACCTTCTACATCCAGAACAAATTTCTGCCGATCATCAGCCTGTTTATTGGCCACCAGGTTAACCAGATATTGTAAAGCATCCAGAGTATCCCCTCTTCTGCCGATCAATACACCCAGGGCTTCTTTATCTTCACCAGTAATATTGAGAGTTACATATTCCCCCTGTACATCAGCCTCAATCTCCACGTTTAAGCCTAATTTCTGACAAACGCTCTTCAGGAAGCTGACCGCCCGGTTAACCGGTGTTTCAATATAAATTACTTTTACCTGTGCCGGTTTACTGAACAGCCCCATAAATCCTTTACTGGGTTCCTGCAATACTTCCACCTGTACCTGAGAGCGATCCACCTTTAATTCAGCCAGACAGGCGGCAATAGCTTCCTCAACGGTTTTTCCGCTTTTGACGCACTCTTTCCTCACCGACGGAGTCCTCCTTTAATACCACAGTCTGCCGATTGATAAAATACTGCTGAACAATTCCCACCAGGTTAAACACTACCCAATATAACGCCAGCCCTGAAGGTACCTGACTGGCGAACCAGCCAAACATCAAGGGCATGACATAGAGCATGGTCTTCTGCATGCTTTCCTGGGCCGGATCAGTGGATGTATTCATCGCCATACTCATTTTTTGCTGGACAAAAGTGGCCGCTGCTGCAATGATGGGCAGTATATAATAGGGGTCTTTGCTGCTGAGGTGCACCCAGAGAAAATTAGCATGAGCTGCATTGAGATATTTAAAATTCCGCAAGGCATTGTACAGGGCAATAAAAATTGGCATTTGAATCAAAATCGGTAAACAGCCAGCCAGAGGATTGGCACCGTGTTCCTTGTATAATTCCATTATGGCAATTTGAGCTTTCTGGGGGTCATTTTTGTATTTTTCCTGAATTTCTTTAACCTTAGGCTGTAACAGCTGGGTCATTTTAATGGATTTCATTTGTTTTAAAGTGAGAGGATAAAGTAATACTTTAATTAATATGGTAAAAATAATTATTGCCAGTCCATAACTGGGCCAACCGATTTGAACTGTCAATTGATAAAACCAGTTCAGCAATGAATTCATGAAATTAGTTAGAAATTGCAAATTTTTTCCCTCCTAACCCCCTGGCTATTCTACCGGGTCATAGCCTCCCGGATGCCATGGATGACATGAAAGAATGCGTTTGGCGGCCATCAGTCCCCCACGCCATAATCCGTACTTTGCAAGAGCTTCGATGCTATATTGTGAACAGGAAGGATAAAAACGGCAAGTAGGACCCTTGAGGGGAGATAGATATTTCTGATAAAATCGAATTAGCCGGATGATTATCTTCACTGCAAATTTCTTCATGACATCAACCCTGCTCTTTTCAGCAAATGACGGACCGCATTGCGTAATTTCCAGTAATCAGCCTCCAGCGCCCCCTGTCGGGCGATTATTACCAGATCATATCCTTCCGCAATATTTTTCGCATCCAATCGGCATATTTCCCGCAAACGTCTGCGCACTTTATTTCTCACATGAGCTTTCCCTAGTTTTTTACTGACTACGAAAGCAAACCGGGTACGGCCTGATTGATTTGGTCCTGCCACATAAAGCACCAGCTGCCGGTTAGCAAATGACTTGCCTTTACTATATACTTCCCGGATTTCCCGGTTTTTTTTAATTTTCACCAGCTGTTTAGACATCTTTCAGCGGCCTCCCGGTGCTATTATTTGCCATCTGCCGACAAAAAATTCTGCCTAAATAGATTGAAAAGGCCACCTAAGCGGCCTTAAACTACGGAGTTAATCTTTTTCTGCCCTTCATGCGACGCCGTTTCAAGACATTCCGCCCGGCTTTGGTGGACATTCTTTTCAAAAACCCGTGCACTTTTTTCACATAGCGCTTTTTGGGTTGATAAGTCCGTTTCACAGCACACACCTCCTTGCCGAAATGCTGAAAAAGACACAATCCCACAAGAATTATAATCAAATCATTCGGTGAAGTCAAGGATTTAATAACTCTGTTAGTAACTTGTGGATAATTAGTGGACAAGCTTTTGCACAGGCTGTTAATATTGTGGAAAATTGATTGTCAGGCTGCGCAAAATCTGCTATTATTGTTTATGCACATTCTGTGGATAACTTTGTGGATATGTGTATAATTTTGTTGATATTTATTGTGGATAAATTCCCGGGGAGGTATTTAAATGGCTCACGATTTTCCACAACTGTGGAACGAAGTACTAGCAATTATCGCTAAAGAAGTATCCAAACCTTCCTTTGAAACCTGGTTAAAATCTACTACTCCCATCGATCTTCGCAATAATGTAGCTTTAATAGGTGTTCCCAATGTCTTTGCCCGCGACTGGCTGGAAAGCCGCTATTCCGATTTAATTAATGAAACCATAAGTTTTTTGCTGGGCTATCCCGTTCAGGTCCGTTTTGTGGTCGTAAATGAGCGGACCGAAAATATCGAAGAACCCGAAAGCCCTGTCAAAAAACTGCCCGATGAACTACAAATTCCCCAGTTAAACCCCAAATATACTTTTGATACTTTTGTGGTCGGCAACAGTAACCGCTTTGCCCATGCCGCTGCTTTGGCGGTAGCTGAAGCTCCGGCCAAAGCTTATAACCCTTTATTTATTTACGGGGGAGTAGGACTGGGCAAAACCCACCTAATGCATGCCATCGGCCATTATATTCTGGAACATAATCCGGGCACCATGGTCATGTATGTATCTTCCGAGAAATTTACCAATGAACTGATCAATGCCATTAAAGATGATAATACGGAAGAATTCCGTAACCGCTACCGCAGTATCGATATTCTTTTAATTGACGATATTCAGTTCCTGGCCGGGAAAGAGCGAACCCAGGAGGAATTCTTCCATACTTTCAATGCCCTGCATGGTGCCAATAAACAGATTATTATCTCCAGTGACCGGCCCCCCAAGGAAATTCCCACTCTGGAAGATAGATTGCGCTCCCGGTTTGAATGGGGCCTGATTACCGATATCCAGCCCCCGGATCTGGAAACCAGAATCGCTATTTTACGCAAGAAAGCCCAAATGGAAAACCTGAATGTCTCCGATGAAGTGATGCAATTTATCGCCACCAAAATCCAGTCCAACATCCGCGAGCTGGAAGGAGCTTTAAACCGGGTAATCGCCTATGCTACCATGAAAAGCGGTGAAATTACCATTGAGCTGGCTTCTGAGGCCCTGAAAGATTTGCTGCCAGAGAGCAGGCCGCGCCAGATTTCAATAGAACTTATTCAACAAATAGTTGCTGATTACTTTAATTTAAAAGTAGAAGAATTTAAAGCCAAAAAAAGAACCAGAACCGTTGCTTATCCCCGGCAAATCGCTATGTATTTAAGCCGGGAACTTACCGATGCTTCCTTACCCAAAATCGGGGAAGAGTTTGGCGGTCGAGACCATACTACTGTTTTGCATGCCTGTGAAAAAATCGCCAATGATATCAACACCGATGCAGAAGTTAAAGGGATTGTGCAGGAATTAATCAGTCGTTTGCAGAATTAGTTTACAGGTTATCCACAGCCCATACAGCATAACTTTTTTCGGTAAAATCAAGGACTAATGGACTTATCCACATATTCACGCCACCTACTACTATTACTCCTTATTTTATTAGATAACAATGATATGGGGAGGACAACAACAGTATGCATATTTATACAAGCCGTGAAGCATTACTGCAGGGGGTATCTGCAGTCCAGCGGGCAGTGGCCTCAAAGACCACCATGCCAATTTTGTCTGGTATTAAACTGGAAACAGTGGATGATAAATTGATTTTTTCTGCTACTGATCTGGAAATCGCCATTCAAGCTACTATCAATATCACAACTATTACTTCCGGGGCAGTTGTGGTGCCGGCCAGGTACTTTACCGAAATGGTCAGGAAACTGCCTGATACCAAAATTGAAATCAAGGTAGATGAACTGAGCCATCAGCTGACAGTGATGTATGGCAATTCCCAGCTCAAGCTCAATGGCTATGATCCGCAAGCCTATCCTTTGATACCACAGATTGAAGCCGATAAAGTCTTTTCCATTCGCTCGGAATTACTGAGACAGATGTTAAAGCAGGTTATATTCGCTGTTGGAGTAGAAAATAACCGCCCGGTTTTTCAGGGCATCCTTTTTGATTGTTACCAGGACAATTTGACCCTGGTAGCTACTGATACCCATCGTTTAGCGCTGCGGAAAGGTAAATGGTCCCAGGGCAATGTGGAAGAGTTTTCTGCAATTGTTCCCGGTAAAACCATGAATGAATTATTGCGTCTGTTACCTGAAGAGGAAGAGGTAAAACTGTCCTTCAGCCAGAATCAGCTGGCCATTCAATTGCCCAACATTATTATGTTTTCTCGCTTGATAGAAGGACAATTCCCGGCTTATAAACAGGTAATTCCCAGCCAATGGAAATCAAGACTTCGTGTTAAAACCAGAGAATTGCTGGAAACAGCCGAACGGGCAACCCTGCTGGCCCAGGATGGAACCAGTACTATTAAATTGATTGTTAAACAGTACCAGCTGGAAGTTAATTCTGCCAGCAGTTCGGTGGGAACTTTGAAAGAGGAAATTCCCATATACCTAGAAGGAGAAGAAACCCAGATCACTTTTAATACCAAATATCTCATCGATGTTTTGCGCAATTTGGATAGTGAAGAATTAACCATGGATTTAACAGGCTCCATCAGCCCGGGCATTATTCGCCCGCTGGAAAATGAGAATTATTTGTATCTGCTTTTGCCATTGCGGCAGTAGATTTGAGGTGAGCTGGTGCAAATCAGGAAAGTTCAATTGACCAATTTCAGAAACTATCAGCAGCTGGAATGGGAACCTCATCCGCAATTGAATTTTCTCTTCGGACTAAACGGCCAGGGTAAAACCAATTTACTGGAAGCTGTTTACGTAGGGGCATTTAGCCGTTCCTATCGCGGCAATGATCAAGAACTTTTGCAGTGGCAAAAACCCTGGTTCCGGATTGCGGTAGAGGGAGAGAAAAAGAGCGGGCCCTTCCTGGTTGAACTGGCTTATGGACAAAAAAGAAAGCTCTATAAAGTCAATGGCCTGGTGAAGAAAAAAGCCAGTGATTTTATTGGCAATTACAATGTGGTGCTGTTCGCTCCTGAACATCTGGCCCTGGTTAAAGGACAACCAGCGGAACGCCGCCGTTTTCTGGATGCAGAGCTGGCCCAGACCAATCGCCTTTATCTATTAACCTTACAAAAATATGTCAATTTATTAAAACAAAAAAATTATTTACTTAAAGAAGCCAAAAAAGGGCACTACTTTGACCAGGACCTGCTGGAGGTACTCAATCAACAGCTGGCGGAGATGGGGTCGGTAATCATCTATTTACGTCTGGAGGCTATTAAAAAATTAAACCCGTTAGCCCGGTTGATCCAGCGCCGGTTAAGTCAGGGCCGAGAAGAATTGGAAATAAAATATATTACAACTATAGAATTATCAGGAATGAGCCAGAAGGAAATAAAACAGGCCCTCTGGCAGGGGCTAATAAGCAAAAGGGAAGATGAAAAACGCCGGGGACAGTCTCTGATCGGACCCCATCGGGATGACCTGGAAATCAAAATCAATGGCTTTTCGGTGCGGCATTTTGGCTCCCAGGGCCAGCAACGCACCTCTGCTTTAGCTCTCAAGCTGGCTGAGCTGGAGTATATCAAGGGAGAGATAGGGGAATACCCTTTATTGTTACTGGATGATGTCTTTTCGGAACTGGATCGGGAACGGCGAGCAATTCTGGTTGAAACTATTTCCGGACGGATTCAGACCATTATTACTACTACTTCCATTAAGGATTTGCCACCAGCTCTGTTAAAACAAGGGGGTTCCTGGAGGATCGAAGGGGGTAATATGCATGTTTCTGCACCTGGGCAATGATGTAGTCATTCCGTTGAAAGAGGTCATTGCTATTATTGACTTACACAAGGATGAGAAAAAGCTTTCGGAAATCAATCAGGAATTTTTGCAGGTTGCTGAAGAAGAAGGATTTATTGAACTGGTAGGGGAGGAAAATAAAATTAAAAGCTTTATCATAACCAACAAAAAAATTTACCTGTCGCCGATTTCCTCAGCTACCTTGAGAAAACGGTCTGGCTACAGTCCTGGATGACCCGGGACTGTTTTTGTGTTATAATAATTTTTTGGAGGTATTAATAAATGTTGGAGGTATTACCAGATGCAAAATGCTAGCAACACCTATTCTGCTAGTCAAATTCAGGTGCTAGAAGGTCTGGAGCCGGTGAGAAAGAGACCGGGAATGTATATTGGCTCTACTGGACCGAAGGGATTGCACCACCTGGTTTACGAAGTAGTAGATAACAGTATTGATGAAGCACTGGCCGGTTTTTGTGATAATGTGGAGGTTGTGATTCACAAAGACAATAGTGTAACTGTCACCGATAACGGCAGGGGTATTCCGGTAGATATACATCCGCAAACCGGTAGACCGGCAGTGGAAGTAGTACTGACGGTTCTGCATGCCGGTGGCAAATTCGGTGGCGGTGGTTATAAAGTTTCCGGTGGCTTGCATGGTGTGGGTGTTTCTGTAGTAAACGCCCTTTCCGAATGGCTGATAGCCAGGGTTAAACGGGATGGGAAAATCCATGAACAAAGGTATGAACGGGGTATACCTGTAACTGACTTGCTGGTTGTAGGGGAATGTCAGGATACCGGTACCCAGATTAGCTTCAAGCCTGACCACCTGATTTTTGAGGAACTGGAATTTAACTACGAAACTCTGGCCCAGCGTTTGCGGGAGCTTTCCTTTCTCAATCAAGGGGTTAAAATTACCCTGAAGGATGAGCGCACCGGGGCAGAGGAAGTCTACCAGCATGAAGGCGGGATCAGAGACTTTGTAGTTTACCTGAACAAAAACAAGGACCCTCTGCATGACCAGGTTATCTATTTTGCTGCCAACAAGGATCGGGTACAGGTAGAGGTTGCTTTGCAGTATAACAGTGGTTACACCGAAGGGATTTTTTCTTTTGCCAATAATATTAATACCCCGGAAGGGGGTACCCATGAAGCCGGTTTTAAAACCGCTTTAACCAGGATTATTAATGACTATGCCCGTAAACACAACCTTCTGAAGGAAAACGAAGGCAATTTAACCGGGGAAGATGTCCGGGAAGGGCTAACAGCCGTAATCAGTGTTAAAGTAGAGGAACCCCAGTTTGAGGGTCAAACCAAAACCAAACTGGGCAATACGGAAGTAAGAGGGATTGTAGATGCGGTAGTAACCGAAGGGATGGGTACCTTCCTGGAAGAAAACCCGGCTATCGCCAGAAAGATTATTGAGAAGGCAGTAAATGCAGCCCGGGCCCGGGAAGCGGCCAGAAAGGCCCGCGAATTGACCAGGCGCAAAAATGCTCTGGAAACCACTTCCCTGCCTGGCAAACTGGCCGACTGTTCTTCCAAGGATCCGGCGGAATGTGAGTTATACCTGGTAGAAGGGGATTCAGCTGGCGGTTCAGCCAAACAGGGTCGGGACCGGCGCTTCCAGGCTATATTACCTCTGCGGGGAAAAATTATAAACGTGGAAAAAGCCCGTCTGGATAAAATCTTCGCCAATGAGGAAATTCGGGCCATTATCACTGCCCTTGGTTGCGGTATCAGTGATGAATTTGATCTCAGCAAAGCCCGTTATCACCGAATTATTATCATGACTGACGCTGATGTGGACGGTTCCCATATTCGCACTTTGTTATTGACTTTCTTCTACCGTTACATGCGTCCTCTGATTGATGCCGGTTATGTTTATATAGCCCAGCCACCCTTATATTTAGTTAAAAAAGGTAAAGAGCATTATTACACCTATTCCGATCAGGAGCTGGAGCGGCTACTCGGTCAAATTGGCCGGGATGGCATTACCATTCAGCGCTATAAGGGTCTGGGTGAAATGAATCCCGAACAGCTGTGGGAAACCACTATGGATCCGGAAAACCGCACCATTCTGCAGGTTACCATGGAGGATGCGGCTGCCGCTGATGAAATTTTCACCATCCTGATGGGGGACAAAGTGGAGCCCAGACGGGAATTTATTCAAAAACATGCTAAAGAAGTGCGCAACCTGGATATCTAAAGTAAATAGAGAAGGGATGGAAGTGGAATGAGTGAAGTGGCAGGAAAAATTCTGCCCATCAACATAGAAGACGAGATGCGCAAATCTTATATTGATTATGCCATGAGCGTTATCGTCGGTCGGGCTCTTCCGGATGTCCGGGATGGTCTTAAACCAGTACATCGGCGTATTCTTTACGCTATGTATGAGCTGAACATGACCCCGGACAAACCCTACAAAAAGTCAGCCCGTTTGGTCGGGGACGTACTGGGGCGTTATCACCCTCATGGTGATAGTGCAGTCTATGATGCTATGGTACGGATGGCCCAGGATTTCAACTCCCGCTACCCTCTGGTAGACGGCCATGGCAACTTCGGTTCTATTGATGGCGATTCCGCTGCAGCCATGCGTTACACAGAAGCCAGGCTGTCCAAAATCGCCCTGGAAATGCTGGCTGATATTGAAAAGGAAACGGTGGATTTTGTCCCTAACTATGATGATACGCTAAAAGAGCCGACAGTATTACCATCCAAAATCCCCAACCTGCTGGTCAATGGTTCGGAAGGTATCGCAGTCGGCATGGCTACCAAAATCCCACCCCATAACCTGCGGGAGGTTATCGATGGGGTAATTATGTTAATCGATAACCCCAATGCCGATTACAGGGAATTGATGAAAGTCATCAAAGGCCCTGACTTCCCAACCGGAGCCAAAATTCTCGGAACCAGGGGAATTGAGGAAGCCTACCGTACCGGTAGAGGAGTTATCACTATCCGCGCCCAGGCCAGAATCGAAAAAATGAATAACGGCAAAATGCGGATTGTGGTCTATGAAATTCCTTTCCAGGTCAATAAAGCCAAGTTAATTGAAAAAATCGCTGATCTGGTAAAAGAGAAGAAAATCGATGGCATTACTGACCTCAGGGACGAATCCGACCGTACCGGGATGCGCATAATTATCGAGCTGCGCCGGGATGTCAACCCCAATGTAATCCTTAACCAGCTTTACAAACATACATCCCTGCAGGAGACTTTCGGGATCATCATGCTGGCTCTGGTCAACGGTGAGCCGAAAGTGCTGAATCTACCTCAGGTCCTGCACTACTACCTGGAACACCAAAAAGATGTAATCGTACGTCGGACCAGATATGACCTGGCCAAAGCAGAGGCTCGTGCCCATATTGTGGAAGGCCTGCGGATTGCTCTCAATAACCTGGATGCGGTAATTAAAACCATTCGTTCTTCCCAGACAACGGAAATTGCCCGCACTGCTTTGATGGAGAAGTTCGCTTTGTCGGAAAAACAGGCCCAGGCCATTCTGGATATGCGGCTGCAGCGCCTAACCGGTTTGGAACGAGAAAAGCTGGAAAATGAATACAAGGATTTACTGGAAAAAATAGCTTATTACAAAAGCGTTCTGGCAGATGAAAGAAAGGTCCTGGAGATCATCAAGGATGAGCTGACTGTAATTAAAGAGAAATACGGGGATGAAAGAAGGACAATTATCACCAATGAGGATAACAGGATAGATATTGAAGATCTAATCGAAGAAGAAGATGTAGTAATCACAATTACCCATCATGGTTATATCAAACGGCAGCCGGCTGATATCTACAAGAGTCAGAAACGGGGCGGTCGCGGTATTACCGCTATGGGTACCAAGGAAGAGGATTTTGTGGAGCATCTATTTATCGCCAATACCCATCATTATCTGCTCTTCCTGACCAATGCCGGGAAAATTTATAGACTCAAGGTACACGAAGTTCCGGAAGCAGGCAGAACTGCTAAAGGAACGGCTTTGATCAATTTAATCAATATCGGACCCGAGGAAATGATCAAGGCCGTTATCCCTTGCCGCAGTTTTGATGAAGACTGCTACTTACTGACAGCTACCAAAAAAGGAATTATAAAGAAAACTCATTTAAGTGAATATAAACATGGGCGCAAAGATGGGATAGTTGCCTTAACTATAGAAGAAAATGATGAATTGATTGGGGCTCTGCTAACCAATGGCAAATCGGAAATCGTGCTGGGTTCCCGGCTGGGAATGGCCATTCGCTTCTCGGAAGAGGAGGTAAGACCTATGGGCCGAACAGCCAAAGGGGTGAGAGGTATTACCCTGAGTAAAGAAGATGCTGTGGTGGCCCTGGATGTGGTAGAAGATAGCGGTGAGCTGTTGACTGTAACGGAAAACGGTTTTGCCAAGCGTACGCCGTTGACAGAATATCGTGTACAATCCCGGGGCGGAAAAGGTATTAAAACCGCTAATGTAACGGATAAATCAGGCCCGATAGTAGGTCTGATGGTAGTCAAACCGGGCGAAGAAATTATGGCCATCAGCACCGACGGGATAATGATCCGCACCAAAGTGGATGAGATCAAACGCGCCGGTCGGGCTACAACCGGAGTCAGGTTGATGAAAATTGGGGAACAGCAAAAACTGGCTTCGATTGCTAAAGTAAAAGAAGAGGAAGAATAACTGACATCCTCCCACCCCTAAAAGGGGTGGGGTTCCCCTTTTAGAAGTGGTTGGTTTTATAATTCGCGGCTGCCCGGAACAGACCTAAGCGGATTGTCTGAACGTCCCCTGTTCACGGCCTGACTGTGTGGTTTTTCTCCACACGAACAGGTTGACCGCAGGGCGTGCCAGTGCGCCCACTACTCCCGACCGGTCTAGACCGGTCTCACGGAGATACCTTTGCAAAATATTATATGCGCCTACCAGATCGGCATTCAGTACGACACCGCAGTGGACAAACAGTCCCCGGTGCACGCGGGCTTTCTTGACCCTTTTACCGCACACCGGGCAGGTAGTGCTGGTGCTCTTCTCCGACACCTTGACCACCCGGATGCCCGCAAGGGCCGCTTTATAAGTGAGCAGGCTTATTATCTTACTGAACGGCCAGGCGTGGAGTTTCTGGTTGCCCGCGTCTTCCCAGTCCCTGTCCGCACGAATACCTTTTAATTCGCCGACTACGATGGTTCCAGACAGTGCGCCGGTGGTGGTTGGCTACATTCCATAGCTTGGTGGCGGAAAAACCCAGCAAGCCCAGGAGCAGAGCGTCCTGGTCGGAAAGGTTGATGACTTTGGCCCTGGCTGTGAGGGTCTGCGTTGGCATGTCGTTGCTGCACTTCTTTTTGCGTGCCAGCTCAATCACCCCCTTATGTTTCTATTCCATAGCTATATTATACCAAATTTATGCAATGGCCGGGCTTTCATCCCACGGGTGAATCCGTGGGATGAAAGCCCGGGTTTTGTAAAAATTTCACGTTAAAGCATTAATTCTATAAAGCAAATATAGAATTAATGCTTATTCTTTTTTAAAAAGGAGATGAAACTTAAGTTAAAGGAAATAGCTTAAGTTATAGTGTCAACTCAGGGTAAAGAAGGATCAAAAGGATAACAAAGAAGAAGAAGATCAGAAATAAATAAACAAATAGAGCTAATTGCGCTGTCAGATAATCCTGACAGGCCAAGGGATAGCGAAATGTCAAAAATAAATTTACCCCAGAAAAAGGTGTATAGGAAAGGGTTTTTAGCGCAAAACAAGAGGCTGAGGGAAAAATTCACCCCAGCCTCAAATGTTGTAAAAA
>NZ_BDLR01000070.1:0-9844 GCF_002049395.1 Carboxydocella sp. JDF658
TGGTAATTATCGGGGAAGTGGGCTTGACAGGTGAGGTGCGGCGGGTAAACCAGATGGAAAAACGCTTGCAGGAAGCCGCCAGGATCGGATTTAAACGGGCAGTGGTGCCTTCGGGGCAAAAACTGGAAGGCCCGGCCGAGTTGGAAATAATAGAAGTAGGGACGGTAGCAGAAGCATTAGACTGGTCTTTAGGGGGAATGGGCAGATGAAAGAGGAGCGGGTGGACCGCGAACTGGTACAGGCACTGAAAATAGTGGCTCCGGGCACGCCGTTGCGCGAAGGGCTGGAAAATATTCTGCGGGCTAAAACGGGCGCTTTGATTGTCGTGGGCGATTCGCCTAAAGTGATGGAAATCGTAGAGGGTGGTTTTGAAATCAACTCTGAATTCAGTCCAGCCAGTCTTTACGAACTGGCCAAAATGGATGGGGCTATTATCCTCAGCTCTGATGCCCGGCGAATTCTAGCGGCCAATACCCAGCTGGTGCCGGATTCAGCTATTCCCTCCAATGAAACCGGGATTAGACACCGGACGGCAGAAAGGGTAGCCCGGCAGACGGGAGAAATGGTAATTTCCATTTCCCAGCGTCGTAGTGTAATAACTATTTATAAAGGTAACCTTAAATATGTTCTACGGGATATTAGCGTGATTCTGGCCAAAGCCAATCAGGCCCTGCAGACGCTGGAGAAATATAAGGATGTTTTGCAAAGAGCTTTAAACAGCTTGAGTGAGCTGGAATTCAAGGATATGGTGACTCTGCATGATGTGGTCAAAGCTCTGCAGAGGACGGAAATGGTACTGCGGGTAGTGGCGGAAATTGAACGGTACATAAGTGAGCTGGGTACTGAAGGGCGTCTGGTTAAGATGCAGCTGGAGGAACTGGTGGCGGATATTGAAAATGAAGGATTGTTAATAGTCAGGGATTATCTAAATACTCCGGACAAAACTCCGGAGGAAGTGCTGCATACAATTCGCAACTGGGCGTCAGAAGACCTGCTGGATTTGGCTTTGTTGACCCGGGCCCTGGGTTATCCTGGCACGGTGGCGGCTCTGGAGCAACCGGTTACTGCCAGGGGTTATCGTATCCTTGATAAGGTACCCCGCTTACCCTGGCCGGTGATAGAAAATCTGGTGGCAACGTTTGGGCATTTACCGGCGATTTTGAAAGCAAGCATTGAAGAACTGGATGAAGTAGAAGGGATTGGCGAGGTGCGGGCACGTACCATTCAGGAAGGGTTAAAACGTTACAGGGAGCAGGTCGCCTTTTAACATAATGCAAGGAGGAGGGGAAATTCCCCTCCTCTTTGTTTATTAGCGCATATTAAAAATACTAAGGGTATTGAGCTTTTTATGTTCTTTGATAAAGCAATCATACAGGTTTATGTCCAGTATATTACAGAGAGCAGCAAGATAGAAAAGGGAACGACCAATTTCATCTTCTACAATTTCCCGGCACTGATCACAGATTTTGCCGCGCAAATGGGAATCCCGCAGCTTGCGCAAATCTTCCAGGGATGCATCAGGCGGGAGAGGGTGCTTTTCTGCTTCTACTTTGAGACAGCCGCAGTTGGTGACTGCTTTGACAACAGCCCGATTGGTGCGGGCACAACTCTCCTGGTATTTGGTGATGACATCCAGAATGCTCTGGTGGCGGATTAGCAATTCGCCGACAGTTTCCTGGAACTCATCACATAGCAAGTCCTTCATTCTGCAATCCCCTTTCAAAACAGCCACCGGTGGCTGGCTTTCTACGGTTATTATAACGGGGAGAGGCTTGTCTTGTCAATCTGACAGAAGGAAGAGCCTGGTTATTGACAAGAGAAAAATGGCTATGATATAATCACATTTTTTGACGCCCTATAAAATCCGTGTTATAATAGTTAGCAATAGGCCTGTTTGAAGGGGGAAGGAAAGGTGTTTAAAGTAGGAGATAAGGTGGTATACCCCATGCATGGAGCAGGCATCATTGAGTCCATTGAAGAAAAAGAAATTGGTGGCAAAAAAATCAGCTATTATGTAATGCATGTACCGGTAGGCAATATGCGGGTAATGGTTCCGGTAGAAAAGGGCCGGGCCTTAGGACTCAGAGAAGTAGTCTCCCGGCAAACAGCTGCTGAAATCATGGATTTATTACAGGAAGAGGAAAGAGAACCGATAGGGAACTGGAATTTACGCTACCGGCAGAACATGGAAAAAATCAAAAGCGGGGATGCCAGGGCAGTAGCAGAAGTAGTGCGCAGCCTGGGCTGGCGGGACCGGCAACGGGGGCTATCTACAGGGGAACGCAAAATGCTGGATACCGCTCGACAAATTCTGTTAAGCGAATTAGCCCTGGTCTGGGAGGAAGAAAAGGAAAAAATAACAGAACGCTTGGAAGAAGTTTTTGCCTGATAAAGGTAAAAACTGTATAATAATACCGGGGCCCGGGGTAAAATAGTCAGCGAAGGAGGTGATATTATGATGATGAAGATACTGCGGGCTGTCTGGATGCTGATTTTTATCGGAATCGGCGGCTTAAGCGGGCAGTATTTGCCCCTGGACCGGCTGGAGCCGGTACAGTTTTTATCCGGGCCTCTAATGTCGGTAATCATTGGCATGTTGTTGGGCCTTCTGGTAGGCATCTTTCTGGCACCCTGGCTGGCTAACTGGGTGGTGAGGACGACAACCTGGCTGGAGCAGCGCTTGCAAAAAATACCTTTATCTGAAATTTTCGGCGGCGCTCTAGGACTTATTATTGGCTTACTTATTGGTATATTGCTGGGTTCGGCCTTTTCCTGGTTTCAGCCTCTGGCAACAGTGGTGAAGATAATAGGAGCCACTCTTCTGGGTTATCTGGGTATGAATATTGGGGCAAAAAAGAAAGACGAATTGTTTACCATGATTATCAGTCTGGGTAGAAAGAAAAAAGAAAGCCAGAGCCAGGTGGTTTCAGAAGGAGCTATTCCTAAAATCCTGGACACCAGTGTAATTATCGACGGCCGCATTGCCGATATTATAGAAACCGGTTTTCTGGAAGGGCCAGTGGTAGTTCCTGGCTTTGTTCTGGAAGAATTGCGCCATATCGCTGATTCCTCTGATGTGTTAAAACGCAATCGGGGCAGGCGAGGGCTGGATATATTGAACAAGATCCGGAAGGATCTGAAGGTTAAAGTAGAAGTCGTTGAAAAGGATTTTGATGATATTGCGGAAGTGGATTCCAAGCTGGTCCGTCTGGCCCAGCAGCTTAATGGCAAAATCATTACCAATGACTTTAATCTCAACAAAGTGGCTGAATTGCAGGGAGTTCTGGTTTTAAATATCAATGAACTGGCCAATGCGGTTAAGCCTATGGTCTTGCCTGGAGAGGAAATGAATGTGCAAATTGTTAAGGATGGCAAAGAAACCGGGCAGGGCGTAGGTTATCTGGAAGATGGGACTATGATTGTTGTCGATGGTGGGAAACGCCACATTGGGCAAAACGTTATTGTAGTAGTAACCAGTGTCTTGCAGACAGCAGCGGGGAGAATGATTTTTGCCCGTCCCAAACTGGAGATAAAAGAAGATGATGCTAATCGAACCAAGCTCAACGAGGTGAATGCCATTGGTTAAAGCTGCGGCGATTATTCCAGCCGCGGGCCAGGGCAAAAGAATGGGCAACCAGCTGAACAAGCAGTTTCTTAGCTTGGGCGGGTTGCCCCTTTTATTGCATACTTGTACAGCTCTGGCTCAGGTGCTGGAACTAGAGCAAATGATTGTAGTTGCCCGACCGGGAGAGGAAGAGGAAATTGCGAGGGTATTATCTCCTCTCATTCGGAAGGAGCGCGAACGCTGGCTGATTGTCAGTGGCGGGGAGGAAAGGCAGCATTCTGTCTGGAATGGCCTGCAACAAGTTCCTCCAGAGCTTGCCCTGGTAGCTGTCCATGATGGAGCCAGGCCGTTGATCACCCCGGAGATTGTCCGCTCAGCCCTGCAGATGGCACAGGAGACAGGAGCGGTAGTTGTAGGCGTGCCGGTAAAAGATACGATCAAAACAGTGGATGAACAGGGCCTAATTATCGGAACTCCAGAACGGAAAAGGCTGTGGGCAGTACAGACTCCCCAGGTTTTTCGCCGGGACTGGTTACTGGCTGCTTATCAACAGGCCTGGCAAGAAGGTTTTCTGGGGACCGATGATGCTGCTTTAGTGGAACGAGCAGGCTATCCGGTGCGAATGCTGCAAGGGGACTATGCCAATCTGAAAATTACCACTCCGGAAGACTTAATTCTGGCCGAGGCTTTATTGCAGGCAAGGGGAGGTATGTAGTTTGTTCAGGATAGGTATGGGTTATGATGTTCACCGGCTGGTGGTAGATAGGGAACTGATTATTGGCGGAATAAAGATACCCTATGAGAAAGGGTTGCTGGGCCACTCTGATGCGGACGTCCTGTTACACGCTATTATGGATGCTCTGCTGGGGGCAGTAGCGGCAGGGGATATCGGCAAACACTTTCCTGATAGTGATGTTAAGTGGAGGGGGGCTGATAGTGGTCGCCTGCTGGCCAGAGTGAGGGAAATTGTTGAGGAAAGAGGCTACCAGGTCAACAATGTGGATGGAACCATTGTTGCTCAGAAGCCTAAAATGGCCCCTTATATCCCGGCTATGCGGGAAAAGGTTGCTACTATCCTGGGAATAGAGGCAGAGCAGGTGAATATCAAGGCCACCACTACTGAAGGGCTGGGCTTTACTGGAACGGGGGAAGGGATTGCGGCTTATGCCGTTGTCACAGTCGCAAAAAGAATGGTATAATAAAGCGAATCAGGCAGAAATGAGGAGGTAACTGCACATGACCACACCGATGCGGGTAAGATTTGCCCCCAGTCCTACGGGGCCTTTACATATTGGCGGCGCCCGTTCTGCTTTGTTTAACTGGCTGATGGCCAGAAAAACCGGGGGCCAGTTTATTGTTCGGATTGAAGATACAGACCTGGAGCGGTCTAGCCGGGAATCAGAACAAAATATCCTTGCCTCCTTACGCTGGTTAGGATTAAACTGGGATGAGGGGATTGAGGTAGGTGGTCCCCATGGTCCGTACCGGCAAACAGAGAGATTGGATTTGTATCGGGAAGCAGCGGAAAAGCTTCTGGCCCAGGGGCAGGCCTACTATTGCTATTGCTCGGAAGAGGAGCTGGAAGCCGAACGGGAACAGCTGCTGGCTAAAGGGGAGTTGCCCCGTTATCTGGGTAAATGCCGTCACCTGACTCCGGTAGAGCGGGCGGCCAAAGAGGCTGAGGGTGTCAAGCCTGTGATCCGCTTCCGGGTTCCGGAAGGGGAAAAGGTGGTCATCGATGATCTGGTTCGGGGCCAGGTGGTATTTGAAACCGATGGAATTGGCGATTTTGTTATCGTTAAATCCGATGGCATTCCCACCTATAATTTTGCGGTGGTAATTGATGACTCTACCATGGAGATTACCCATGTCATTCGGGGGGAAGAACATCTTTCCAATACACCCCGTCAGATTCTGCTTTATCAGGCCCTGGGGCTTAAGTCCCCTCAGTTTGCCCATGTTTCCCTGATTCTGGGCAAGGACCGGACCAAAATGTCCAAACGCCATGGTTCGACGGCAGTTGAGCAATATAAGAAAATGGGCTATTTACCGGAAGCTCTGGTCAATTTCCTGGTTTTATTGGGCTGGGCTCCCCAGGGTGAGAATGAAATTTTCTCCCTGGAAGAGCTTATTCAGGAGTTTTCGCTGGATCGAGTGGCCAAAAGCCCGGCGGTCTTTGATATGGACAAGTTAAATTATCTCAATGGCTATTATATCCGCCACAGCGCCCCGGAACGGATTGCTGAGCTGGCACGACCTTTCCTGGTCGAAGCCGGGTTAAATCCACCGGAAGGGGAAAAATATCTCTGGCTCATACAGGCCGTACAGGAGCGCATCAATTGTCTGGCCGAAGTGGTAGAGGCAGTACAGGTATTTTACCAGGATGAAGTAAAGTTTGAAGATGAGGCAGCCAGGGAGGTCCTGAAACAGGAACAGGTTCCGGCGGTACTGGCAGCATTGCTGCATAAGCTGGAAGAAAACCCGGCTCCTACTCCGGAAGAGGCCAAAGGGGTACTGAAAACCTTGACCAAAGAGCTGAAACTAGGCGGCAAACAGGTTTACATGCCGATTCGGATCGCGCTTACTGGTCAGGCCCATGGCCCGGAACTATATTTCCTGCTGGCTATTCTGGGCTATAGTGGAGTGAAAAAGCGACTGGATAGTTTAAGGGTTGACGTTGGCTAGGCAGACTTTTATAATTATTTGTATCAACTAAAAAATGAGCGATGAAGAGGAAGAGTAGGCAGGAAAGGGATTCGCCAGAGAGGGATGTCAAGGCTGGAAGCATCCTGAATTCCTCCTGTTGAAGTGCGCCTTGGAGCTTTCCGGCTGGTCACCGTTAGCTGACCGAAAGAGGTGGGCGAGGGTTTTTCCTTGCCAACCAGAGTGGAACCGCGGAGGGAAACCTTCGTCTCTGGATAGGAGACGAAGGTTTTTATAATGTTTGTGAGGGGGGATAGGCTGTGTTCTTTCAACAGTTGAAGCGCGACATTGAAGCAGTATTCGAACGGGATCCGGCAGCAAAATCTGTGTGGGAGGTTATCCTCTGTTATCCCGGATTCCATGCCATTCAGTTTCACCGGGTTGCCCACTGGCTGTATAAGAAAAACTGGGTGGTACTGGCCCGCTTTATCTCCCAGCTTTCCCGTTTTCTTACCGGGATTGAGATCCATCCAGGGGCCAAAATCGGCCAGGGATTGTTTATCGACCATGGTATGGGGGTAGTGATTGGTGAGACAGCGGAAATAGGCGATAATGTTACCATATATCAAGGGGTAACCTTGGGTGGCACCGGTAAGGAAAAAGGCAAGCGTCACCCCACCATTGGCAATAATGTGGTAATCAGCGCTGGGGCCAAAGTGCTGGGTTCCTTTACTGTCGGTGATAATTCCAAAATCGGGGCAGGAGCAGTAGTAGTGAAACCTGTACCGCCTAACTGTACAGTAGTCGGGGTCCCAGGACGGGTAGTAATCCGGGAAGGACAACGGGTGGATGACTTGCTCCATGACCAGATTCCTGACCCGGTAGCGGAAATGTTGCAATGCTTGCAGCGCAAGATTGAGATGCTGGAAAACAGGATTGCGCAGCTGGAAGGGAGAGAACAAGGTCGTGACCATCAAAATCTATAATACCATGACCAGACAGAAAGAGGATTTTCAACCCCGGTCACCGGGGAAGGTACGTATGTATGTTTGCGGACCTACCACTTATAATTTTATCCATCTGGGTAATGCCCGGCCTTTGATAGTCTTTGATGCGGTGCGTCGCTATCTGGAATATCGGGGCTATGAAGTAATATTTGTACAGAACTTTACTGATATCGATGACAAAATCATTAAAAGGGCCCAGGAAACAGGGGAGGATGCCCTGCAGCTTTCTGCTCGTTATATCAATGAATTTTTTAAAGATGCCCAGGCACTAGGAGTCAAGCCTGCTACCCATCATCCCAAAGTAACGGAGCACATTCCGGAAATCATTGAAATGATTGCCGGGTTGATTGAAAAAGGCTTTGCCTATGAGGTAGATGGGGATGTATATTATGCTGTTGAAAAGTTTGCCTCCTATGGTAAACTTTCCGGCCGCAGCCTAGAGGATATGCAGGCAGGGGCCAGGGTAGAGGTGGATGAGCGCAAGCGCCACCCCATGGATTTTGCTCTCTGGAAAAAAGCCAAACTGGGAGAACCTTCCTGGCCCAGTCCCTGGGGTGAGGGAAGGCCGGGCTGGCATATTGAATGCTCGGTGATGTCCTTGAAATATCTGGGAGCAGAGTTCGATATTCATGGCGGTGGTTTTGACCTGATCTTCCCCCATCATGAAAATGAGATTGCTCAGTCCGAGGCTTATCTGGGACAGCCTTTTGCTCGTTACTGGATGCATAATGGTTTTATTACTGTAAAGGAAGAAAAAATGTCCAAATCTCTGGGCAATTTCTTTACTGTCCGGGAGATATTACAGCATTTTTCCGGCCAGGTCGTCCGTTTCTTCATGCTTTCCAGCCACTACCGCAACCCGTTGGATTACAGTCCGGAAAAACTGGAAGAAGCGAAAAAGGGCCTGGAGCGCTTGAGCAATGCCCTGGCTAATGGGCAGGAATACAGTAATGGTGTGAATGGGATAATGTCTGAGGAAGCTGCTGCGGCCAGGGAAGAATTTATCCAGGCAATGGATGATGATTTTAATACCGCTCTGGCTTTGAGTGTGCTCTTTGAACTGGCCCGGCAGATCAATGCCGGGGTTGCGGCCGGGGAAGAAAAGGAGAAAATCGCCGGCCTTACCGGGGTGCTGGCTGAACTGGCCCAGGTACTGGGACTGGAATTGAAGGCAGGGGAAAAAGCTGAGGCGGATGCCGGTCTCTTGAAGGAGCTGGTGGACTTCCTGTTGTTATTGCGTCAGGAGGCCCGGGCCCGCAAAGACTGGACTACCGCGGATGCTATTCGCAACAAACTAGGGGATCTGGGGATTATTGTTGAAGATACTCCCAACGGTCCGCGCTGGAAGAGGAAATGAGTATGGAGCTGCCATCATCACTGGTTTTAGCCTATCTTGGGGATGCTGTTTACGAATTACTGGTACGACGGTATCTGGTAAAAGAAAAGGGCCTGGCTAAGGTGAATTGGCTGCATAAAGCAGCGGTAGATTTTGTGAAAGCGGAAGCCCAGTCCCGCTTTTTGCGCGGGCTGGACCCTCTCTTGACCGAGGAGGAAAAAGCTATTGTCCGGCGTGGTCGGAATACCAGTTCTCAGCCACCCCGCCATGTGGATGTGGTGGCTTATCGTCATGCTACAGCCCTGGAGTGTTTGTTTGGCTATTTACATCTAAAAGGTGAAGAAGAACGGATAGAGGAGCTTTTCCGTGAGATCGTACGCCTGGCTGAGGAGGATTTATAAAATGCCGCAAGCGGAAATGAAAGTTTATCTGTTGCGTTACACCCCTGTACCGGAAGAAATTATTGCTCTGGCGGCTAAGTTATGTTATTCGGCTGCGGATATGACTGAACTGGCCCAGGGGATTGCAGAAAGGGATCAGCAGCCTTTTCTGCAAAAACTTATGGAGCTTGAACATTTATCTCCGATTGAGCATGCAGTGTTCACCTTTGGAGTAGAAGGAGTATCCCGGGCGCTACTGGCTCAGATTACCCGACATCGTATTGCCAGCTTTTCTGTTAAATCCCAGCGTTATGTGGGAGAGGCGGATTTTTGCTACATTATTCCTCCTCGCATTCAGGAACTGGGGCCGGAGGCAGTAGCGGAATTTGAGCGGCAGATGGCCCAGATCAACCAGTGGTACAGATACTGGCAGGAAAGGCTGGGAGGTAACAAGGAAGCCAGCAATGAGGATGCCCGCTTTGTCCTGCCCAATGCGGCAGAGACCAAGTTTGTGGTGACCATGAATGCGCGGGAATTATTGCATTTCTTTAGTTTGCGTTGTTGCAATCGGGCCCAGTGGGAGATCCGTGCTTTGGCAGAGCGCATGCTGGCTCTGGTCAAAGAGGTAGCCCCGGTCTTATTTGCCCAGGCTGGGCCTGGTTGTTTAAGGGGGCCTTGTCCGGAAGGGGCTATGACCTGTGGTCAGGCGGCCCGGGTTCGGGCTAGCTATCTGGGCAAAGGAGGTATGCAGCAGCTTCAGAAAACTAGACTATAATTGATTGTATTTAACTGTTTTGCTACATTAAAAGTATTGAACTATTATCCATTGGAGAAGCAGCAAAGTCCGGCAGGGTTTCGGGGAGCTGATCAGGAATGCCAGAGAAACACGAGAAGAACAAATTTAGCATAACTG
>NZ_BDLR01000071.1:0-8642 GCF_002049395.1 Carboxydocella sp. JDF658
ATTATTATATTTGTATCTATTAAAAATTTACTCAAGGACCGTTCCCTCCCGGTCTGATTCCAGCTCCCTGATCTCTAATAAATCCTGAACCAGTTCTTCCTGGTCTGCCAGACAACCAGCAATTTGACGAATAACCTCAATCTTGTTTTTTTTGACTATCGGTGTAAGTATTACCTGGTCCTGTTGCCATTTAAATAAAATTTGGTCTCCTACTTTAAGATTCAGTAACTTAATAACTTGTTTTGGAATTGAAATAACATAGCTGTTCCCTGCTTTATATATTTTTCTTACTTCCATTTTGAAAACCGTCCTTTCATCAATTGTATATACATATTATATTATGCGTATTGACAAAAAACAAGAGACACCTCAGCTCTCGCCCATGCCATGCTTGCACAAAAAAATCCCTGCCCCAATAGGACAGGGATTGCCTTTTAAGCCAGTTTGCTCAAATCCGCAGCCGCACTTAAATCAGCGGCCAGTTCCCGTAACAGGGCCAGCCGGGCCCGGCGCAAATCCTCCTCTTTGGCCATGACCATCACCTCGGTAAAGAAGCGGTCAATCACCGGCCGCAGCTGGGAAGCCTGTTTGAACCACTCTTCATAGCGTCCAGCCCGCAGGAGCTCCTCGCTTTCCTCCCGGAAAGCCTGCCAGGCAGCCAGTAGCGCTTGCTCCGCCGGTTCCTGCAACAGCTCGTTCACTACTTGCCCGCCTTCATCCTTTTTGGCCAGATTGACCACCCGGGTAAAAGCTGTCTGCACATCAGCAAAATCCGCCTCCTGCCGGACTTTGGCCAGAGCGCGGGCCCGTTCAGCCGCAGCGGTCAGGTCAGCATAACCGGCCGCCAGGACAGCATCCACTGTATCATAGGCCAGGCCTTCATCTTCCATCAGGATATAACGGAGGCGAAGGCGGAAAAACTCCATTACTTCCACAACGGTTTTTTCCCGGTCCAGCTTGAGGCCAGGCTTGTCAGCAATAGCAGCATAAGTCCTGTTGATAGCTGCCGGTAAATCCAGATGCCAGCCCCGCTGGAGCAGGATATGGCAGATACCCAGAGCCTGCCGCCGCAGGGCGTAGGGATCCTGAGAACCGGTAGGCTGAATGCCAACTGCAAAGCACCCTACGATGGTATCCAGTTTGTCAGCAATGCTGACCAGAGCCCCGGCTACGCTGGCAGGCAGCATATCCCCGGCAAAACGGGGTAAATAGTGCTCGAAAATGGCCTGCGCCACTTCTTCCCGTTCGCCTGACAGGCGGGCATAATAGCGACCCATAATGCCCTGCAGTTCAGGGAACTCATAAACCATGCTGGTGACCAGGTCCGCCTTGGCCAGCCGGGCTGTGCGAGCGGCAATTTCCTTTTCCTCCGCCACTACCTGCAAGGTCTCCGCCAGGTAGGAGGTCAGGTTCTGAATGCGCTGCACCTTTTCCCCCAGTGTCCCCAGGTTTTCCTGGAACACGATTTTATCCAGTCTGGGCAGATAGGCAGCCAGGGGCTGCTTCTGGTCCTCCTCATAGAAGAACCGGGCATCAGCCAGCCGGGCCCGCAGCACCTTTTCATTGCCCTCCCGCACGATCTCGATGTAATCGGCTGTACCATTGCGGACGGTGATGAATTTGTTCAGCAATCTGCCCTGCTGGTCCCGGACCGGGAAGTAGCGCTGGTGTTCTTTCATGGGAGTGATGATGACTTCATCAGGCAGTTGCAAAAATTCCGCCTCAAAGCTGCCGCACAGGGCAGTGGGATATTCCAGCAGGTAAATGATTTCTTCCAGCAAGTCCGCATCCTCTTCCACCTGCCCCCCTTCCCGGGCGGCCAGGTCCTGAATCTGCTGCCAGACCTGGCGCCGCCGTTCTTCCTGGTCCACCATGACATAGCCTTTTTCCAGCAGCAATTGGCGGTATTCAGAAGCATGGTTGACAGTGAAGGGGCCTGGACCCAGCACCCGGTGGCCATAAGTCAGGCGGCCACTCACCAGGTTTTCCAGCTTAAATTCCAGCACCTGGTCATCCAGCAGACAGAGCAGCCAGCGGATAGGCCGGGCAAAACGAAAATCATAATGGGCCCAGCGCATGGGCTTGGGGAAAGAAAGGCCACTGATGAAGGTAGGGGCAAGTTCAGTCATCACCTCAGCGGTACTGCGCCCTTTGATTTCCTTGCGGGCAAAAACATACTCCACCCCGTTCACTTCTTTGATCAGCAGATCAGCCAGGGCTACTCCCTGACTGCGGGCAAAACCTTCCACTGCTTTCGTGGGCTTGCCCTCAGCATCAAAAGCCGCTTTTTTTGCCGGCCCTTTCACTTCTTCGGTCACATCGGCCTGTTTTTCCGGCAGACCGGTGATACTGAGCACCAGCCGACGCGGTGTGGCCCAGACCCGGATTTGCTCATAAGTTAATTTCTCTTTATCCAGGGCCTTCTGGGCCAGTTCTTCCAGCTGTTTGATGGCTCCGGGCAAGAATTTAGCCGGTATTTCTTCTGTGCCTATTTCCAGCAAAAACTCCCTGGTCATTCCCTTATCCCTCCTGTTTCGCCTGTTTTAACAAAGGATAGCCCAGCCGCTCTCTCTGTTCAATATAAGCCTGAGCGCTGAGACGGGCCAGGTTGCGCACCCGGGCGATGTAACCGGTCCGCTCGGTAACACTGATAGCCCCCCGGGCATCCAGCAGGTTAAAGGTATGAGAACACTTGAGGACATAGTCATAGGCAGGCAGGACAAACCCGGCCTCCAGCACCCGTTTGGCTTCCTGTTCATACATATCGAAAAGGCGGAAGAGCATGTCGGTATCTGCGATTTCAAAGTTATAATGGGAATGTTCCACTTCGCCCTGATGATGGACATCGCCGTAGGTGATGCCATTTACCCATTCGATGTCAAAGACATTGTCCTTTTTCTGAATAAACATAGCCAGGCGTTCCAAACCATAAGTAATCTCTGCGCAAACTGGACGGCAATCAATCCCGCCACACTGCTGGAAGTAGGTAAACTGGGTTACTTCCATGCCATCCAGCCAGACTTCCCAGCCCAGACCCCAGGCTCCCAGGGTGGGACTTTCCCAGTTGTCCTCCACAAAGCGGATATCATGCTGGGCTGGATCAATGCCAATAGCCCGCAAACTGTCCAGATAGATATCCAGCACATTATCAGGGCTGGGTTTGAGGATCACCTGATACTGATAATAATGTTGCAGACGATTGGGGTTTTCCCCATAGCGACCGTCCGTGGGCCGCCGGGAAGGTTCCACATAAGCCACATTCCAGGGTTCAGGTCCTAATGCCCGCAAAAAAGTAGCAGGATTCATAGTACCAGCACCCTTTTCCACATCATAGGGCTGCTGAATGATGCAGTTCTGTTCGGCCCAGAACTTATTGAGGGCCAGGATCATGTCCTGAAAATTCATAGCATCAACCTCCTTGTCAATCTAAAAAGCCCGTCCCCGGCCCATCAGGCCAGGGACGGGCTTGCTACCCGCGGTTCCACCCTGGTTGACCGCTAATGCGGTCCACCTCTTTAACTGCAGCTCCCAGGCGCCCTTCACCATCCCCCCTGACCGGGCTTCCACCCTCCCCGGTTCGCTTGGCAGGCTTAAAATGGTTACTCCTCCTGTTCCTCGCTGCGCAAATATGGAATGGTTGTACTTGAAGATTATTAAACAAAAAAATTGTTTTTTTGTCAAGTAGCCCCCTAAAATACCTCTTTTTATCCGTATTATTTGATGACAAATAGAGAAGCGGAGGGATGAAATATGAAAAACTCTGGAAAATTGCTCAGTATCGCTTTATCGACAGCCCTGGCAGTTACCACCCCTGGATTGACCTGGGCCGCCGAGACTGTGTCCAGTCCCCCGGTAATTCAACAATCTGCTGAGGCCGGTGTTACTCCTGACAGCTGGCTCTACCCTCTCGAGAGATTCCTGGAACAACTGCAATTAGCAATTACCTTTTCTGAACAGGCTAAAGCAGAATTATTAGCCACTCTGGCCCAGGAGCGTATGGCTGAAGCTAAAACGATGCAGGCAGCAGGGAAATATGATTTAGCAGTAAAAGCAACCGCTGACCTTGTAACAACTGTACAGACCCTGGAAAATATGCAAACTCAACTGCCGGCAGAAGTAGCAACAACAATTTCGCCCAAAATCCAGGAGGTAAAACAACAGAGTGTAGATACTCTCAACCAGGTATTAGCAAAAGCCCCAGATGAAGCCAGGGATAATCTCGAAGATGTTAAAGACCGTCTGGAATTAATTAAAGAATTTGTCAATTCCCACAAAGAATTACAACAAGCTAAACAGGAAGTTAAAGCAGCTGAAAAAGCTTTAAATGAAGCTATTAACACCAGTAATCCTGAAGCTATAGAAAAAGCACAAGAAAACCTGCAAGAGACTCAGGACAAGCTGAATGAAGCTATTGAAAAACAAGCAGAAGCAAAAGAAGAAATGAAAGAGAAAACCAAAAAAGAAACTGAAAAAGAAAAGAAAAAAGAAAAAGATAGTCTTAATGATGAAGATGAGAATAAACTTGAAACAGATACAACCATAGAAACGAAAACAGAAATATTAACAGAAACGGCGAACCAAAAAGATGACAAAGAGGAAAAAAACGGTGAAAATAATAATGATGACACTCAAAAGGAATATAATGAAGAAGAGTCCAATCGCTAACCAGCCAAAAACGGAGCCGCTCCTTTTGAGGAGACCGGCTCCGTCTGTTATTCCAGGCTGTTATCTTTCATTATTTAATTCCATTTCCAGTCGATAACCTCGATTCAGTAAAGCAGAAATTCCCAGGGCCCCGATAAATGCCGCCCTGGCACTGGTTAAAGTTAAACCCAAAGCGGCTATTCCTGCTGCCGCCGGAAGTTCAGCCAGCACTTTGCCCTCTTTGCTAATCCGGATTTTGGTTTCCGCAGACCACTGCAGTACACTGCGCAAACGCTTCAAAGCCGGTTTTTTCCGCAGCTGGGGCCGTCGTTCTTCCAGCCAGATCAAGGCTTCTGCCAGGTCCCCTTTAGTCGCCTCCAGGGCCCGCCGGGCCTCCCGATAAGTCACCCCTGTTTTCTGCCGCAGAATATCCATTTTTTCGTACAGTTCCATTGCCATCCTGATTCCCCCTTTCATCCCCTAGTATAACCGGAGCCGAAAGGTCTATCAGGGGTCGCTGCAGTTTTATATCTTCCAAATGCTGGCTGGCATGTTCGGCCAGCAGCTGATGAATAGCCTCCAGTTCCGCGGCAGATACCTCCAGAGCAGCCAATTCCGCTGGCTGCAGATAAAAGAAACACCGCAAAAGCCTTTTCAACCGGGGTGAAAGCAAAACTGCTCCTGGATAGGGTGGGCCACAGCATTCCCCGCGCAGTCCTCCCGCAGCCAGGGCCCACCAGGATTTACCAGCCCCTAGTGGCCGCCGGCATTGGACACAGTGGTTAACCTCTGGCCTTAGTCCCAGCACCTGCAAAAACTGGGCTTCTACATAGGTTAAAACCAGGCTGGTATCTAAAGGAGCCAGCAAATGCAGAGCTGCCCCCAGCAATCGATACAGACGCGGGGCCGGTTGCCGCAGGGGCAGGACCCGTTCCCATAACCCCAGCAAATACTGGGCGGAAAGGAGCTTTTCCAGATCCTGTCTGAGCTCCGGAAAGGCAGAAATCAGCTCGCCCTGGTTCAAATGCAGATAATTTGAGCCTTCATAAAGTAAATAGCGGGCATGGATCAGAGGCTGAGCCAGGGCCCGGCGGCGGCTGGCTGCCTTCCTTACCCCTTTGGCTGCTACCTGCACTTTTCCCAGCTCGCGGCTAAACAGGGTCACCAGTAAATCCGCCTCGGACCGGGGTTTGACTGCCAGTACCAGTCCTTCTGTTTGAATCAGTGCCATTATCCTTCTCTCCGTTTCTTATCTTATTTTATATTTTAACAAAGAGAGCAGGATTATAAAACCCGGTGTTGAACTTTAAGATAAAGAAAAGGGAGGAGGAGAGAGAAATGGCGGAATTTTCCCGTACCATGCAGGCAGATTTCAAAAAAATCAGTTCTGAGGTTATCCAGGCTGAACTGAGCATCTGTGACCGCTACCATGACATCAGATTACTGTTATTCATTGGCTTACCGGACTATGAAATCACCAGGGTAGAGGCCAGCTTCCACCGTACCCCCAGCCCCTACTGCCCCCTGATTGAAACCAAACTAAAACAGCTGGTGGGAGTGCGGGTAGCTCGCGGCCTGAACCGCACCCTTAACCAGCTGTTCAGTGGTAGTGAAGGCTGTATTAACATGAAAAATCTGCTGGCAGCTTTTCTGCCGCTGGTCATCAATACTCACCTGGTCAGCGGTGCCAGCAACGAGGAAGAAGCCCTGGAAACAGTGGCCAGGGAACTGGCCGGAACCTGTGTCGGCTATCCGCCCCGTCCCAGTGATTAGTAGCCACCGTTTACAGTCAATCCGGCCATAATGGCTACTCCGTTACTGGTACCGATGCGATTGGCTCCAGCAGCGATCATGGCCCGGGCCTGTTCTAAGTTGCGCACCCCGCCGGATGCCTTAACTCCGATGGTCGGTCCTACCGTCTTGCGCATTAATTCCACATCAGCCACAGTAGCCCCGCCACCGGCAAATCCAGTGGAAGTTTTGACAAAGTCTGCCCCGGCGTTTACCGCCGCCTGGCAGGCTTTTACTTTTTCCTCATCAGTGAGCAGGCAGGTTTCAATGATTACCTTGACGATAATCTGCCCTGCTTCCTTTTCCAGATTCCGGGCAGCAGCCACCACAGCCCGGATATCCTCCTCTACCAGCTGCCAGTCCCCGGCCTTAGCCGCCCCGATATTGATAACCATATCCACTTCCCTGGCCCCTTCCCGGATAGCCAGTTCTGTTTCCTGGGCCTTGATTTGAGGACGGTTGGCTCCTAACGGAAAACCAATCACAGTACAGACTTTGACCGGACTATCAGCCAGCTCTCTGGCTGCCAGAGCCACATAGGCGGGATTGACGCAAACCGAGGCAAACTCATGCTCCCGGGCCTCCTGACAGAGCTTAATAATCTGTTCCGGTGTGGTTTCCGGTTTCAATAAAGTGTGGTCAATCATAGCAGCGATTTCTCTGGTGTTCATTTCGATACTCCTCCTTTGTAAGATGACAGATGTCTGACTTTTACACCCATAAAAGAATTAGACAAAAACTTGTCTAATCCTCCTCCCGGTAGCCAAATTGCCGTAAAATTTGTTCCCGGTTGCGCCAGTCCTTTTTCACTTTAACCCATAAATCCAGATAAAGTTTGGAACCCAGCAAATTTTCCAGATCCTGACGGGCCAGCTGTCCTACCTGTTTTAACATCCGGCCCTGATGGCCGACAATAATGCCTTTCTGGGATTCCCGTTCCACATAGATATTGGCCCGCACATACACCAGATTGCTGGACCGTTCCTTCATTTCCTCCACTTCAACAGCTACGGAATGGGGTACTTCATCCCGGGTCAGATGCAGGATTTTTTCCCGAATTATTTCTGCCACAATAAAACGTTCCGGGTGATCAGTTACCATATCCGGAGGATAATACATCGGCCCTTCCGGTAAATAGTTGAACAGGACTTCTACCAGCCGGTCCAAATTGTCCCGGTAAAGAGCTGATACAGGGACGATTTCAGCAAAAGGCAGCAAATCCCGGTAGGCTTCGATTATCGGCAAAACCGCCTGCTTATCAGGCAACTGATCGATTTTGTTAACTACCAGCAACACCGGAGTATTAACTTTCACCAGGTGCTCGATAATGAATTTATCCCCTGGTCCGGGCTGGGCAGTAGCTTCCACTACAAAGAGAATGGCATCCACTTCCTTTAAGGTTGAGAGGGCAGCCTGGTTCAACACTTCCCCCAGCCGGTGTTTGGGCTTGTGGATTCCGGGAGTGTCAACAAAAATGACCTGAGCGCTATCTGTAGTATAAATACAGCGAATTTTATTGCGGGTAGTCTGAGGCTTATCGGACATGATGGCCACTTTTTCCCCAACCACACTGTTCATCAAAGTGGATTTACCTACATTGGGTCGTCCGACAATGGCTACAAAACCGGAACGAAAAGCCATCTTACTCCTCCTTTCCTGCGGGCAATGCCCGGGGGCTGAAAAATCCCGGCAATAACTGGGCAGCCGTGGTTAGGCGGTAACTTCCGTCCGGTGCTGCCATTATCACCTGCAGGTCAGGGTTAAATTCCACCATCACCTGGCGGCAAGCGCCACAGGGGGAGCAGGGTTCAGCTATATCTCCCACCAAAGCCAGCGCCACAAAATCCCTTTCTCCTTCCGCAACAGCCCTGAAAATAGCAGTCCGCTCAGCACAATTGGTCAAACCATAAGAGGCATTTTCCACATTGCAGCCCTGATATATGCGGCCAGATTTACCCAGCAGCGCTGCCCCTACCCGAAAGTGGGAATAGGGTGCATAGGCCTTTTGCTGGGCGTTAATGGCTTCACCGATCAACTGCTGGATTTGCTGTTCCGTTAGTTTCATGTCAATCCTGGTTCAAAAAACTTGACTGTTTTTATCTCCAGCCAAGTCGGCCCCCAGACCAGGCTTTCGCCTCCTTTCCGAATACTTGATTTGCCCCCGCGGGGCAGGGCGACAGGGGACCTCGGCCCGGGAGTTCCACCCG
>NZ_BDLR01000072.1:0-10859 GCF_002049395.1 Carboxydocella sp. JDF658
GGAGGCGGCGGCTGTTGTGGTGGCAGCGGCAGTGCTGTTGTTAGCGGTGGTGGCTGTGGCAGTGGGGGCTGCGGTGGTGGCGGAGCCCAGCTGGGCGCTGCGGACCTGGAGAAGATCAAGCAGCAGGCTTTAAGTTTTTATCGCCAGCAGACCGGGGATAACAGCCAGGTAGATGCCCGGGTGCAGGATTTTGGCTGTCATATTCAGGTGGATATTTTCAAGAACGGGGCTAAAATAAAGAGTTATGCCTGGCGTGGCGGACAGGTCAGTGAAATTCAGTAGAGCTACAGGAGGCTCAGCTTATGGGACTGTTAACCATTGCGCTCAATAATCTGCGTCGCCAGAAGGGGCGCACTTTCTTTTTGCTTTTAAGCCTGGTCCTCAGTGTAAGCACAGTTGTAGGGCTATATTTGCTTACTACTTCCATGCGGACAGAGATCGGGGATAAATTTGACCAGATTGGGGCCAATATCCTGATATTGCCAGCAGAAAACAGGCAAAGTTTCAGCTATGGTGGGGTGAGCTTGCCGGGGGCGGTAGTGAAGGAAAATTTAGTGCCGGAAACGATGGCTGAACAGGTGCGTACTATTAAAAACCGGGAAAGCATTGCTGTGGTGGCCCCCAAGCTGCTGGGCGTGTTGAACAGTGAACGGGGACGGGTGCTGGGCATAGGAGTGCGCTTTCCGGCGGAGCTGCGGCTAAAGAAATGGTGGCAAATCCGAATTAGCCCTGCAGGTCAGCCCGTACAATATGCCCCTAAATTTCCGGTGATTGAGCTGCAAGCTGATGAGGTTTTGCTGGGAGCAGCGGTCGCTGAACGCTGGCAACTGGATGTGGGACAAACCCTGCAGGTAAAAGGACAGACTCTCCGCATCAAAGGGGTAATTGAGCCTACTGGTGGGGAAGAAGACCGGGCTCTCTGGCTGGATCTGACTACCATGCAGAAGCTGACCGGCAAAGGGAAAAAAGTTACTTTCCTGGAACTGGCAGCCCTTTGTAATACCTGTCCCATTGACGATATCGTACGACAATTGACGGAAAAATTGCCAGGCACTAGAGTAATGGCGGTAAAAGCCGCGGTGGAGGCTCGCAAGGCCATTGTGGAACGGTTTGCCCTGTTTGCGTTGGCTCTGGCCGGGTTGATTCTGTTCCTGGGAGCAGTTATGGTCTTGTTGACTATGTCTGGAGCAGTGAAGGAGAGAACCAGAGAAATCGGGATTTTACGGGCCATCGGGTACCGGCGCAGCCATATCATAACAATTATTTGCACCGAAGCAGCGGTACTGGGTCTGGCGGCTGGTGTGGCTGGCTTTGGCAGTGGCACTTTGCTGGCTAGCCTGGGTGCCCCTCTGGTGGCCGGGATGGAAGTTCCGGTTCCCTGGGACCCGCTGGTGGCTGTAATCAGCATGGGAGGTGCCCTGCTGTTAGGGCTGCTAGCAGCTTTGTGGCCGGCCTGGCAGGGTTCTCGACTGGATCCGGTCACAGCTTTGCGGTATTTATAAGGGGTGAAAGAGATGGCTTTAATCAAGGCGGAAAAATTGCGGAAAGAGTATAGTAGTGGTGAGGATAAGGTTATAGCCCTGGCGGAGGCCAGTTTCAATGTGGAAGCCGGAGAATTCCTTGGGATCATTGGGCCTTCCGGTTCAGGGAAAAGTACTTTGCTCAGCATTTTAGGGGGATTGAACCCACCTACATCGGGGAAACTGGAAATAGATGGTATCGATGTCTACAGCCTGGACCAGGAACAGCTGGCCGATTTTCGCAGCGAATATGTGGGTTTTGTGTTCCAGCAGTTTCAGCTGTTGCCTTATCTGACCGCCCTGGAAAATGTTATGTTGCCGCTGGCCATCAGCGGCCGGCCCAAAGGGGAGCAACGGGATATGGCCGCCCTGGTGCTGGAAAAAGTAGGACTGGGAAATAAACTGAATCGTTTGCCCAATCAGCTGTCCGGTGGTGAACAGGAACGGGTGGCCATCGCCAGGGCTATAGTCAACCAGCCGCCGATTATTTTTGCTGATGAACCTACCGGGGCCCTGGATAGCAAAACCGGACAGGAAATAATGGAACTGTTTCAGGCATTGAATCGGGAAGGGCAGACCATTATTATGGTCACCCACAACTTAGAGACATTGAAATATATGCACCGGGCGCTGCTGATCCGTGATGGCCTGGTGGAAAAGGTGATAAAGCATGAATCTCTGGGATATTGCGCTCAATAATTTGCGCCGCCGATTTCGTAAAACCCTGCTCATCCTGCTGGGGCTGGCTCTTGGAGTAGCTACAGTTGTAGCCCTGCTGGCCATAACCTGGATGATGGAAACGGACCTCAGCCGCCAGCTGCGGGGCAATGGGACCCGGCTGGTGATTGTTCCCAGACAGGAGGAGTGGAACTATACCTATGGCGGGATGCCGGTGGGGGCAGAAGTAACCTATGAGGTAAAGCACTTACCCCTCTCGTTGTTGTCGGTTTTAGGTAAACAAAAAGAGCTGGAAGTTATTGCTCCCAAGTTCTTAGCCTCATTGCCGGTGGAGGGAGAGAACAATCTGGTAGTAGGGTTAAAATGGCAGGAAGAACGCCAGATCCGCAATTACTGGCAGATCCAGGGTCAGTGGCCCCGGGCTGCCGGTGAAGCTGCAGCCGGTGCAGAATTGGCCAGGGCCAGAAACTGGCAAATAGGTCAGCGCCTTAAGGTGAAAGACCGGTGGGTGACACTTACCGGGATTCTGGCTGCCACTGGTCAGGAGGAGGACGGGCTGCTCTTCATGAACATTTCTGACCTGCAGGCAGTCGCCGGACAGACTGGAGCCTTGAGTTTTGTAGAGGTACTGGCTTTTCGCAATCAAGAGACCAGTATGGCAGAACAGGAGGAGCTGCGTTCGAGGCTGGCGTCCCTATTGCCGGATACAGAAGTGCGCTTGCTGCGGCAGGTGGAGACAGCCCGGCTGGAACTGCTGGAGCGGGTGAAAAAATTTGGCCTGCTGATAACCCTGCTGGTAGTATTGGTGGCTGGAATGATGGTAATAGCCAACCAGTTAGCCTCAGTTAAAGAGCGGACCAGGGAAATCGGTATATTGCGGGCCATCGGGTACCGTCAACAGCATATTATCCGCATCTTCTTGCTGGAAGCGGCGCTTTTGTGTTCCCTGGGCGCTGTGGCAGGCTACTGGCTGGGCATCCTGGCAGCCAGACTGGTCTTGCCCAGGTTGGTGGCAGGACTGGAACTTACTGCCTGGTACCCACAGCTAGCTTTAATGATGCTGGCAGGTGCTATCTTCCTGGGCCTGGCGGCTGGTTACTGGCCAGCCCGGCAAGGGGCAAAATTGGACCCGGCAGAGGCTTTACGCTACCTCTGAGCATATGCTAAGATATATGCGGAAGGAGGTTATTGCCATGGTCAATGTCTATGACAAGGCCTATGAGCTGGCCCGGGCATTAAAAGCATCTCCTGAATTTTTGAGCTATACTAAAATTAAAGAAAAACTGGAAAAAGATAAGGAAACCTGGCAGCGGATTGTAGATTTTCGCCAGAAACAGCTGGAAATCCAGGCCAGGCAGTTACAGGGGCAAAAAATTGAGGAGGAATTGAGCCAGCTCCAGAATCTCTTTAACCTGCTGGCGGCTAACCGGGATATTGCGGAATTTTTTCAGGCAGAATATGCTTTTAGCCGGCTGATGTTTGATATTCAGAAGATCATTGGAGAAGCAGTGGGCCTGGATATGGACTGGGAAAAACAGATGAAAACCGGAAGCTAAAGCTTTCGGTTTGTTTTTTTCTGGCCCCGGTGCTAAAATTTGATTATAACATCAGTTGGAAAAGAGGGCTTTGGATGAAGAAAAGAACCATTGCTGAGCATTACATACATGATTTTGCTAGCCTGGCCTGGAGGTTTGACCTGGACTGGCGCCAGCCCCAGCACTGGCGGCAGCAGTTGAAACGGGTGATTGACAGTTATCGGCTGGGGACGGTGGTTAGTGAGCCTCTGGCCCGCTTTCAACGGGAACTGGGAGCCGGAGAAAAAGCGGTAGAAAATGCTCGCTCCCTGGCGGAACGGGGTACGGTGGCCATAGTTACCGGCCAGCAGGCTGGACTGGCTACTGGTCCCCTTTATACCATTTACAAGGCACTGGCTGTACTCAAAGCAGCCCGGGAGCTGGCTGAGCGGGAACAGAGTAAGGTAATCCCTGTTTTCTGGCTGGCCAGTGAGGACCATGACTGGCTGGAAATCAGTCACTGTTACTGGCCCGGGCGGCAGTGGCGCTGGCCCGATCCGCCCGGAGCTGGACGCAAGCCGGCGGGGCTGCTGGCTATGACGATGGCGATGGAACAGACCATCTGGGAGATGATTCGCTGTTTGCCGGAAGGAACAGGACGGACGGAAACGGGGGAATGGCTGGCAGCGGCTCTCAAGGGGGCGGGGTCACCTGCTGGCTGGGTTGCGCGCCTGCTGGCTCGCTTGCTGGGAGAGCAGGGTCTGGTGATCGTAGACCCCATGTTGCCGGAACTGCGCCAGGCTTTACAACCCTTCTGGCAGGAGACCCTGGCCAAAGGGGCAGAGATTCCCGCCTTAATCTGTCAGGCGGGAGAGCAGCTGGCTGCTGCCGGCTGGCAACCGGCTCTAGCAATGGCTTCAGACCGGACCGGCTTGTTCTATCTGCAGAATGACGAGAGGATTGCCCTGACGGTACAGGAATTGACCTTGGGCGTGGAGCTGGCTGTCCAGGAACCGGTGCGCCTCAGCTGCAGTGTGGCTACCCGACCGCTGGCCCAGGACCGGCTGCTGCCAACAGTAGCCTATGTAGCAGGACCGGGAGAGCTGGCCTACTACGCTCAGTTGCGGGAGGTCTATCACCTGTTTGGCCAGACCATGCCCATTTTATTGCCCCGCTGGAGTGTGACACTGGTGGAACCCGAGCAGAAGAAGGTACTGAACCAGTGGCAGCTGTCCCTGCCAGAGCTGGCTGAACTGGAGCAGCAGGAAATTGACCTTCGCCTGGCCAGTCGGGCAGGGTGGAATCATGAACAGTTACTGGCAGATTTGCGGGAGCGCTGGCAGAAAGAACATGCTGAGCTTTTCACCCATCTGGCTCAATTGGAGCCAGAACTGGAACTACTGCAGGCCAGGAACTGGAATTATATTTCTTATCAGCTGGATTATTTAAAAGGCAAAGTGGAGCAGAAGTTGCGGCGGCAATACCGTCAGCAGATAGATGCTTTGCTAGCGGCCCGCCAGACCCTCTGGCCGGGAGGAAAAAGGCAGGAACGGGTGTTGAATCTGACCTGGTTTTTGAGCCGCTGGGGTAAAGGCTGGCTGCATTATTTACTGCATGCACCTCTTGATTGGGGGCAACACTACTATCTGGAACTGGGAGGCAGTGAAGATGGATATCATCTATACCAGGGATAGGGAAGCAGCTTTAGTAGAGGTAGAGGCTCTGGTAGTAGGACCTCATCCGGATGATGCGGAAATCGGCTCTGGTGGGCTAATGGCCCGCTGGGGCAAAGAAGGGATAAAATTCGGCATTGCCGATTTGACCCGTGGGGAGCAGGGAACTAATGGAACAGTGGAGGAAAGACGGGAAGAAAGCCGGAGGGCAGCAGAAATCCTGGGAGCCACCTGGCGGATCAATTTGCAGTTACCGGACGGGGGGCTGGCGCTGGACCCGGAACAGGTAGCGGCCCTGGTGCGCCTCATACGGCAAGTCAGGCCCCGCCTGTTGCTGGTGCCTTACTGGGAAGATCGCCATCCTGATCACCGGGCAGCCAGCCAGCTGGCCGAACGGGCCCATTTCGAGGCTGGATTGCGCAAGGTGCTGCCGGAACTGGAGCCTTACCGGCCCCGGGAAATAGTTTACTATTTCATCAACCGGGAAACGGATCCATCATTTATCATAGATATCAGTGAGGAGTATGAAACCAAACGGGAAGCGGTACTGGCTCATCGTTCCCAGTTTTTTCGGGAAAATCGCTGGCTGCCGACCAGATTAAATGGACATTTTCCCTATTTGATCGAGACCCGCTGTCGCTTCTGGGGGGCAAAAATTGGTGCTGAATTCGGGGAAGGATTTCTGGTTAAAAATCCCCTGGTCCTGACAGATCCGCTGGAAATATGGAGGTAAGGAATGAAGATTGGCATTGTTTGTTATCCGTCATATGGTGGAAGTGGTGTAGTAGCTACCGAACTGGCAGAAGCCCTGGCTGAACGGGGGCATGAGGTGCATATCATCAGTTATGAGCGACCCTTTCGTTTGCGCAGTTTTCATCAAAATCTTTTCTTGCATGAAGTTACAGCGGTAGATTATCCGGTGTTCAAATTCCCCCCGTATGATCTGGCCCTGGCCGGCACCATTTATGAAGTGGCCAGAACGAAGGGTCTGGACCTGGTACATGCCCATTATGCCATTCCTCATGCTGTTAGTGCCTATTTGGCCAAAGCCATGCTGGCTCAGGAGCGGAATTTGCCTTTGGTCACTACCTTGCATGGGACAGATATTACAGTGGTGGGACAGGAACCGCAGCTTTATGAAGTGGTGCGCTTTTCCCTGCAGGCCAGTGATGGGGTAACCGCTGTATCCAGGGCCCTGGCCGAGGAGGCTGCGGGAGTTTTTGGCTATCAGCAGCCCATTGAGGTGATATACAACTTCGTTGACCCGGAAATCTACCGGCGTCAGTTCTGTCCGGCCCGGCGGGCTTTTTATGCCCGGCCTGACGAGAAGATCCTATGCCATATCTCCAATTTCCGTGAAGTCAAGCGCATTCCTGATGTGCTGCGGATTTTTGCCCTGGTCAACCGGCAGGTACCCTCCCGGTTGTTGCTGATCGGGGATGGGCCGGAACGCAGTGCCGCCCAGTACCTGGCCCAGGAGCTGGGCGTTCTGGAGCGGGTGCATTTTCTGGGCAAGCAGGAATTTGTTGTACCGCTATTATCCATCAGTGACCTCTTTTTACTGCCTTCTGCCAAGGAGAGTTTTGGCCTGGCGGCGCTGGAGGCCATGGCCTGTGAAGTGCCGGTGGTGACCACAAACACCGGTGGGCTGCCGGAAGTGGTTACAGATGGAGTGACTGGCATCATCGAACCGGTGGGGGCGGTGGAAGCCATGGCCCGGCGGGCCATAGCCCTCCTGCAGAATGAGGAAGAACATCGTCGGATGGCTGCAGCAGCCCGCCAGCAGGCTCTGAACCGTTTCAGGGAAAAAGAGATTGTAACTTGTTATGAAAACTACTATCTGGGCATTTTGCGCAACACCCTTTCCCGGGGACAGTCATAAAATGAGTTAGACCCACCCCCGGGAGGAGGGAGAAAAAATTGGCTGTACGCACCCTGATCTGTGCTGAACCCTTGAGCAGCCACTGGGATGGAAAACAGCGGCATCCAGAGACCGGCTGGACCTTGCTGGCGGTGGTGCGGGACTTGCCTCAACTGGCTGTGGTTATCCGCGAGAAAAAGCCCGACCTGCTCTTGCTCAATGTGGATTTGCCTGGTTTAAATATGCTCAAATCAGTAAGGTTACTGCGGGAAATGCAACCACAGATTACCTATATTGTCATCTTTTTTGGGGGAGAGCAGCAGGTTATCTATATTGAAGGCGAGAACCTGGGCGAAAAGGCTTTGCAGAAAGCGCTGGCAGGAGAGGGGGTCCGTTATCCCGAATTCACCTGCAAGCTATTGCAGGAATTTGAACAGCTTTCCCTGTTATTGCCAACTACCCTGCTGGGCACTGGCCTGAGCAGTCTCAGTCGCCGCGAGATTGAAGTCCTGTCCCTGCTGGCTAAAGGCTATACCGATAAGGAAATCGCTGGTTTTCTCATCATTTCCGAAAAAACAGTGCGCAATCATATCCGCAATATCAAACAAAAATTACGGGCCAAAAACCGGACCCAGCTGGTTTTGCTGGCCCTGCAAAATGGATTATCCAGTTAAAAACAGGCGCAGGCCTGTTTTTTTCTTGCCCTTCCCGGTCATAATAACAGCTGAGGTGGTTGGAAACATGCGCAAACAAGTAACGGATTATCAGCGCTGGATTACTGTGGCCCTGGTGATTGTCGGTTATCTGGCTATGACCCAGTTTCGCACTGTACAAAAAGCCACAGGGGTAGAACCCTCCAAACTGCGCAGTGAATCCATTCTAACAACCCTGGTTCAGGTGGAACAGGACAACTATGCCCTGCAGAGGGAGAGTGCTGATTTACAGCAACGGATTCGACAATTTGAGCAAGCGAAAAACATCAATGAAGCCCTGATGCGGGAAAAACAGGAAGCGGAGCTACGAGCTGGCCTGACCGGACTGAAGGGGCCCGGTATGACGGTGGTGCTGTCAGACAGCCAGCTGCCCAGGGAAGCGGGGATTGATCCCAATAATTATTATATCCATGAATCCTTTTTGCGTTCAGTGGTCAATGCCTTCTGGACAGGCGGGGCAGAGGGGGTGGCCATTAATGGCCAGAGACTGATCAGCACCAGTGAAATCTTCTGCGGTGGTACCACTATTTTTATCAATGGTGAAAATGTTGCTCCGCCCTATGTGATTCAGGCTATCGGTGATCCCCGGGCCTTGCGCACTTCCCTGGATATTGATGCCCTGCCATTGCTGACCAACTTGCAGCGGGATTATGGCATCGGCCTGGATGTGCGGGAGGAAAAGGAAATCCGGCTGCCGCCCTATCAGAAGAAGGTGGATTTCAAGTACGCCCGGCCGGTGAGAGAGGGGGAATAAGGATGAGAACGGAAATCTGGGCCCGGGTGGCACTGGTGGCCCTCTGTCTGGGGATTTTGCTGGGAGTGGAAATCCGCACCGCCCGGGAAGTGAGGGAAATGGAGGCCAAATCCCAGGTGCGCTATCGTTCGATGCTGCAGCTGCTGGAAAAAGCTCAGACCAGACACCGGGAATTGGTTAAGGAAGTAAAGAAACTGAAAAAACGCATCAGCGATTTTGAACGGGGAGCGGTGGTGAGTGCCCGGACCCGGGAAATGATGGATGCAACCGAAAAAGCGCGGATGCTGGCAGGGGAAAAGGCAGTGGAAGGCCCGGGGATAGTGATTCAGATTGATGATCGGCAGGGGGCAACTACCATTATCTATTCCGGGGATTTGCAGGATTTTATCAATATACTCCGTTTTGCCGGAGCAGAGGCTATTGCCGTCAATGGCCAGCGAATTGTGGGCACTACCGCTGTTCATGAGGCCGGACAAAACCTGCTGATTAACAAGGTACCGGTGAACCGGCGGGAGGGGGTGCCCTATGAGATTATGGCTATTGGTCCCCCTGACCGGCTGGAAAGCTATATTAAAACTACCTACGGGCTGTGGAAAGACCTGGAGGCAGCGGGAGTGCGTCTGACTCTGACCCGCCAGGAAAGATTGTTGCTCCCTGCCTATAAAGGTGGCTATCTCTTCCGTTATGGCATTGCATTCTGAGTCTGCCTATGGTAGAATTTTTCTTGAAAGGAGGCATGGTTCAAATGAAAATCACTAAAGAAATGGGCATTGGTGAAGTAGTTGCCAAATATCCGCAAACTATCCCCGTATTTCAAGCTCATGGCATGGGTTGTTTTGGCTGCGCTGCGGCGCGTTTCGAAAATATCGAACAGGGTGCTCTTGCTCATGGCATAGACGTGGAAAAACTGATGCGGGATCTCAATGAAGCCGTTGAAAAGGCTTAATTAAAAGCAAGCGGCGGGAAAGAGGCGAAAGGCCTCTTTTCTTTTATAACAAAACGGAGTGGAAAAAATGGCTGTAACTGTATTCTGGTCGGAAAAACTGGCTACAGGCCGGTTTATCCGCCGCTTAAACCGCTTTGCTGTGGAAATAGCTACTGCAACAGCAGCCAGTTTGCGACTGCATTTGCCCAATTCCGGCCGGTTGCGGGAACTGCTGGTACCAGGTGCGGAGGTGCGCTGGCTACCCCGGCCTGAGCGGCAGGGAGTAACCGTCGGAGACCTGCTGCTGGTGGCGTACCAGGGGCGCTGGGTCTGCGTGGATGCCAGGGTACCCAATCAGCTGGCAGAAGCACTCCTGGGGCAGGGACTCTGGCCAGGCCCCTTGCCCTCCATCCAGAAACTGCGCCGGGAGGTAACGGCTGGTGAAAGCCGTTTTGACCTGGGCTGGCAGGGAAAAGAGGGGCAGGGGTTTCTGGAGGTCAAGTCAGTTACTCTGGTAGTAGAGGGAGAGGGACGCTTTCCCGATGCTCCGACGACCCGGGGAACCCGGCATCTCCAGCATCTGGCTGAACTGAGTCGACAGGGGTACTGGACCGGGGTGCTGTTTATCATCCAGCGGGATGATGCTCTCACTTTTGTCCCCAATCACGCCACCGACCCGGCTTTTGCCGCAGCATTAAGTAGCGCGGCTGGAGCTGGTGTGCATATCGCAGCTGCTCTCTGCCCGGTGGACGAAGACGGGATCGCTTTTCGGCAATGGCTGCCGGTGAGATTAGCATGAAAAAAGTGGTCAGCATCAGTCTGGGTAGTCCTGCCGGGGATTTTTGCTGGCAGGGCCGGATTGGTGATGAGTTCTTACAGGTGGAACGCCGGGGAGCAGGGGGAGATATTCAGCGGGCCGCTGCCTGGCTCAGGGAGCTGGATGGACAGGTAACTGCCCTGGCCCTGGGGGGAGTGAACCTGGCCTACCAGTTGCCAGGCCGGAGCTGGCCCCTGCCGGAAGGACAATTTCTGGCCCGTCAGGTCAGACAGACGCCGCTTTATGATGGCAGTGATTTTAAAGCGAGCTGGGACCAGCAGTTGATTCTGAGCCAGGCTGAAAAATGGCGGGGGAGCAGAGTGCTGCTGGCTTCTGCCCTGGACCGCCCCTGGCTGGCTCAGGCTCTGCTGACCAGCGGGGCAGACCTCTGGCTGGGGGATGCC
>NZ_BDLR01000073.1:0-12697 GCF_002049395.1 Carboxydocella sp. JDF658
ATTTAACAGGCGTTCCAGTTGTAAACCGCTGATGACATCCTGGTATCTACCCCCGCCATATTCCTCATATCTGGTCCAGTCAAATAGCTCATAACCGGTAGCTACCACAATCGCTCCTACCTGTTCCTGGATCAATTCCTCCTGTTGAGTGTAATCAATAGCTCCATTGGGACAAATTTTAGCACAGAGACCACATTTATTTTCCTGAATTTTACGGCAATTTCTAGCATCGATAACCGGTTTATTGGGTACAGCCTGGGGAAAAGGTCTATAAATGGCTGTTCGCATGCTCAGGCCCTGTTCAAATTCACTGGCTACCTTGCTCGGGCACTTACTTTCACAAATGCCGCACCCGGAACATCTGGCCAGATCTATATACCGTGGTTTCTGGTGAACGGTAACAGTAAAATTGCCCAGATAGCCCTCAACCTTAGCTACTTCCGCCAGAGTATAAATTTTTATCTTTGGATGCTGGGCTGCCTCCACCATTTTTGGTGTACATATACAGGCTGAACAGTCCAGGGTAGGAAAAGTTTTATCCAGAGCTGCCATTTTACCACCAATGGTTGGCTCTTTTTCTACCAGTACCACTTCATAGCCGTGTTCAGCAATATCCAGAGCAGCTTGCAACCCGGCTATTCCGCCCCCTATCACCAGTGCTCTTTTATTTATAGGCAAAAAATCTTCAAACAACGGTTTGGCCCGACTAACTTTGGCAATGGCTTTTTTGACCAGGGCAATAGCCTTTTCTGTGGCCAGCTGGGGTAGATGAGAATGAATCCAGGAACAATGTTCGCGCAAATTAGCCATTTCCAGCATATATGGATTCAAACCAGCTCGCTTCAGGGTTTTACGGAAGGTAAGCTCGTGCATGCGTGGAGAGCAGGAAGCAACTACCACCCGTTCCAAACCATGCTCCTGGATAGCCGAAATGATCATCTGTTGCCCTGGTTCAGAGCAAGTATACTTGTGATCTGTTGCCAGCACTACTCCTGGCAATGAACGTACAGCTTCCACCACTTGCGGTACATTCACAACACCACCGATATTGGACCCACACCAGCAGACAAACACTCCAGTTTTCCCCATTATTCCATCCCCTTATCAACAATGCTCTGTTAAATTATACAATAACTTATTATTATCTGGCTAATAACTTTTTGTTATAATCAAGTTAAAAAAAATACCGGTAACAGTACCGGTATGGAGGGGAGAGTTGGAATCGAACCAACCCCCGGACGGGTTACGTCCAGGCCGAGCGGATTTGCAGTCCGTGGAGGGACCCAGCCCCCTTCTCCCCGCTCATATTATACCCAATTATTACTTATGATAAAAATAAAAATTAGTTATCGTAAATTGTTCCAGCTTTCCTGGCTGTATTTTTCCGCTACCAGCATTGCTGCCTGTGCCTTTTCCTGCTCTGTAAGCAAACCCGTTTGCAGTTCTATACCCAGGCCCTGGCTAAAGCCAGCTGTAAAGGCAGTTACCAGTTCCTCATATTCCGGTTCCCGTCCCAGAATCGCACCAATAGTGATAGCCCGCTGGTGAAAATTACTGAGCAGCCGCCTCCGCATTTCTTCGCTGGGAAAGCGGAGACAGGCGAAAAGTTTCTCCGTCTCCAGCCGCACCAGGATGGAACCGTGCTGCAAAACCACTCCCTGTTTGCGGGTCTGGGCACTGCCCACTAATTTTTTGCCCTCTACCGTCAGTTCATACCGGGAAGGAGCATCAAAACAGGCTGAAGAAGCCGGTTCTGTTCCGCTTTTACCTTCTGCCAGACATGCATCGATCCCCAGATTTTTTAAACCTGTCAGCAGACCCCGGGAAATCTTTAAATATGATTCCAGCACTGAACCGCTAACCGCCGGATGGTCCTGCGGGGCTATCAGGCTATAGGTCAGCTCATGTTCATGAAGAACCGCTCTGCCTCCAGTCAGGCGGCGCACTACTTTTACTCCCAGCCGCTGACAGGCAACCAGGTCCACTTCCTGTTGCAGCCGCTGAAAATACCCCAGGGACAGACCGGGAGGCTGCCAGGCATAAAAGCGCAGGGTAGGAGGAACCTGGCCAGCAGCTACTGCTTCCAGAATGGCTTCATCCACGGCCATATTCCAGTAAGGGTCCATGCTGCCACTATCAATCAAGCGCCACTGCACTGTTCCTCCTCCTTCGGCTCAGTTTTTAGACTGCTGAAAAGGAAAGCCAGTTCCTGCTCTCTCTCTGCTTCAGTCAGCGGCCGGGGATAATTATACATAATACCCCCTGGTTTCTCATTATAATAGGGCCGGTTGCAATCTGGACAGCCACTGGTCTGGAATGCCCTGCCACAGGCCAGCCATTGCCGTAACTGCTCCCTGGCTCCCAGATAAACCAGGCGACCACTGGCAGTAAAAATCATTTGTTCTACCCTGACCAGTTTGTTTTTGATTAACCAGTGGGCAGCCTGGATGCGGCGATACTGGGCCAGCGGTGGTGGCGGCCGGTCTGCCAGAGCTGTACCCGGCACAGGGGTAAAGGCAAAAAGAGCCACTGTTATTCCCTGGTCGGTAAAACGCTGCAGCAGCTGGCAAATTTCTTCTTCCCGCTCTCCCAGGCCAACGATGAGATGAGTGCTAATTCGCCCCGGAAAAGTTCGGGCGGCAGCTTCGATAAAAGCCAGCTGTTCACCCCAGGAACCGCCCTTGATCTGGCTATAAAGTTCAGGATTGGCTACATCCAGAGGTAGTCCAATCCGTTCTACACCCGCAGCCAGCATTTCCTCCAGCCGAGCCATATCCATGCGTGTGCAGGAAAGGCAAATGGGCACATCGGTTTGCCGTGTCAGTTCTGCAATCATCTCCCGGGTTTGCAGCCAGGCCTCCCGGCTGTTAACCACTTGCAAACAGGTGCGTTTGATCTCCCCGGACTGAAAAGCAGCAGCAATCCGGGGCACCACTTCCTGCATCTGAAAACCCGGCCAGGTCACCCGGGAGAGGAGATCAGAACGGCTCTGGCTGTCCCGGCCTTGAGGACAGAAGCCACAGGAACGACTGCACTTTTCCCCCGCCATCAAATAGGCGGTGGTGGGAGGGGCATCGGTTTTAAGCTGTTTTAGCCCCAGTACATGGGCTGTACCCGCTGAAACCTTGATCATAGTACACAACACTCCTCCCCGTAGACTATCTCCAGTCCCAGGGTTTGCGCCAGCTGAACAGCTCCCGGGGTGGGCTGCACCAGCCGGTTGATCCCGGCCCTGATGGCCAGTTCGTCCAGCCGGGCCCGATATTTGCCTTTGGGCCGCATACACCCCAGGTGAATGGGCAAATTAGGAAAACGCAAACGGGCCTCGCTCAGCAAATCCACCACTCGTTCTAAGGGCGGCGGCTGACGATCGGCATAGCGGGTGCCGGGAGTCGGGGTAAAGACTATAAAAACCAGTCCCTCGGTCCCCAGCTCGGCCAGCAAATCCAGCGCTCTTTCTTCCCCGCTTTCCTCTCCTCCGCGCAAACCGATACAAATATGGGGCAAAACTCTGACCTTTTGCCTGAGAGCCTGATAGACCCGGACATAATCTTCCACCGTTTTTTCCAGGCCCAGGGCTTCGCGGATGGTAGCATCATCAGCAACAAAATCAAAGGAAACCACATCAGCAATCCGGGCCAGAGCTGGAATTTCCTCCTCATTCACCAATCCCACATGCATGTTGTAGCGGCTCTTTCCTTTGGCCTGGAGCAGTAGATCCAGCTGGCGGGACCAGGGGACCCGGCCCTGACCATCACAGCCGCCGCTAATCAGATAGCTTTTAGCTTGCCCTAAGATTTCTGGTTTCAAAGCAGCCATCTTTTCCAGATAATGCCCACCGCAATGACTGCAATTCAGGGCACATTCCTTGCCGGTCACACTTATCCCTTTGGTTGCATGGGGGCGGTCAAAATAAATTCTGGGGGGAAAATGGGCCTGGCGCACTTGCCAGGCCGTTTGTAATTTCTTTTCCATTATTGACCATCCCATTTCAATACAGGCTGTCTGGCCGCCCGGGCTTCATCTACCCGACCAATGGGGGTAGTATGGGGAGCTGATGTCAGCAGCTCCGGATTTTCCTCCGCTTCCCGGGCGATTTTGATCATACTGGCAATAAATTCATCCAGAGTCTGTTTGGACTCCGTTTCTGTGGGTTCGATCATCAGGGCTTCCTCCACGATCAGCGGGAAGTAGACCGTAGGCGGATGATAGCCATAATCCAGTAACCGTTTGGCTATATCCATAGTTCTGACACCATAAGGTTTTTGCTTTTTGGAATTGAGCACAAATTCGTGTTTGCAAATCCTGTCAACAGGAAGATAATAATGCTGTTTCAGCTGACTGAGCAAGTAGTTGGCATTAAGTACAGCATTTTCGCTGACAGCCTTCAGGCCTTCTCCGCCCAGAGCCCGCATGTAAGTATAGGCCTTAACTGCCACCCCGAAGTTGCCATAGAAGGAACGCACCTTACCAATGGACTTGGGTCGGTCATAATCCAGGCGGTAACCATCCTCGCCTTTCACTACAACCGGTACAGGCAGGAAAGGTGCCAGGAAATCCCGCACTGCTACCGGACCGGAACCAGGGCCGCCGCCCCCGTGGGGAGTGGAAAAGGTCTTATGCAGGTTAAAGTGCATTACATCAAAGCCCATATCTCCCGGCCGAGCAATTCCCATAATGGCATTGGCATTGGCCCCATCATAGTAGAGCAAACCGCCTTTGCTATGCACGATTTCCGCAATTTCCCGGATGTTTTCTTCAAACAAACCCAGAGTGTTGGGGTTGGTCAGCATTAAGGCAGCGACATGCTCATCCATCACCTTTTTCAGGGCTTCCACATCCACACAGCCCCGCTCATCGGATTTCACCGCTACCACTGAATAGCCGCAAATGGCGGCAGTAGCCGGGTTGGTGCCATGGGCGGAGTCAGGAACAATCACCCTGGTGCGTTTATCCCCCCGGCTCTCATGGTAGGCCCTGATGATCATCATCCCGGTATATTCCCCGTGCGCCCCCGCTGCCGGTTGCAGGGTCACTGCCGGCAAACCGGCAATTTCCGCCAGATACTCCTGGGTCTGGTACAGCAACTCCAGAGCCCCCTGGATCGACTCCTCCGGCTGATAGGGATGCAGCCAGGCAAAACCGGGTAAGCGAGCGGTATTTTCATTGATTTTAGGATTATATTTCATCGTACAGGAGCCCAGGGGATAAAAACCGGAATCCACCCCGTGATTGAGACGGGAAAGCTCGGTGAAATGGCGAATGACTTCCACTTCACTCACTTCCGGCAAGCCCTTTACTTCTTCTCTTAATTCCACTCCCGGTAACAGTTCAGCCAGCTCCCGGGCAGGTACATCACAATCCGGCAGGGGATGACCAACACAACCAGGGCGGCTGAGCTCAAAAATCAGTTTGGCCATCTTACTTCACCTCCCCCAGCACTGCGATCAGACGGTCTATTTCCTGCCTGGTTCGTTTTTCAGTGGCTGTCCACAGCTGGGTACTGGTCAGTTCGGGATAAACCCACTCCAGATCCAAACCGCCAATAAATTTGTGGGCCAGCAACTTTTCATTGATCCGCCGGGGCGATTGAGGAGTCTTGATAGCAAATTCCCGGAAAAAGGGTGCTGTAAAGGCTGGTGCAAAGCCGGGAAGTTTTTTCATTTCCTCAAAGAGATAGTGGGCCTTTTGCACATTCAATTCGGCAACTTTCCTAACCCCCTGCTTGCCCAGCAAACTCAGGTGAATAGTGGCAGCCAGCGCACAGAGAGCCTGGTTGGAACAAATGTTGGAGGTAGCTTTTTCCCGGCGAATATGTTGTTCCCGGGCCTGCAGGGTGAGAACAAAAGCCCGCTGGCCCCGATTGTCAACGGTCTGGCCGACAATTCGGCCCGGCATCCGTCTTACCATCTCCTCTTTCACAGCCATAAAGCCAAAAGAAGGTCCGCCAAAACTGGGAGGATTGCCCCAGGGCTGGCCATCACCAACCACGATATCCGCACCATATTCACCAGGAGGAGTCAAAAGGCCCAGGGAAATGGGGTCAGCGATAACCACAAATTTGGCCCCAGCCTGCTTGGCCATCTCACCAATCCTCTCGCCCTGCTCCAGACAGCCAAAGAAGTTAGGTTGCTGGATAATCACCACCCCAGCCAATGTATCCAGTTGTTCCCGTAACGCAGCTTCAGAGGTTACTCCGTCTTCATAGGGGATTTCCACCACTTCCAGCCCCTGGCCCCGGGCATAGGTCTTCACCACGGCCCGGTATTCAGGATGAACGGCAGTGGAAATCAGAATCCGCGGCCGGCGGGTGGCTGCACAGCCCATCAGGGCCGCTTCCGCCGTGGCTGTAGCCCCATCATACATAGAAGCATTGGCCACATCCATGCCAGTCAACTGGCAGATCAGGGTCTGGAATTCAAAAATCGCAGTCAGCGTCCCCTGGCTTATTTCCGGCTGATAGGGAGTATAGGCTGTGTAAAACTCGGAACGCAGGAGAATATGATCTACGGCACCGGGAATATGATGGTCATAAACCCCTGCCCCCAGGAAGGATACATATTCCTGCAGGCTGGCGTTTTTGGCAGCCAGTTCCCGCAAATGGGCAGCTACTTCCATCTCGTTCTTAAACCCGGGAATCTGTAATGGCCGCTGCATTTTCACTTCCGCCGGAATGTCAGCAAACAAGTCCTCAATACTGTTCACTCCCATAGCGGCCAGCATTTCCCGCCGCTCAGCCTCGGTATGCGGTATATACATGCGGTTATGCCCCCTCGCTCTTATTCGTTGGCCAGCAATTCTTCGTATTCGTCAGCAGTCAGCAAATCCGCCGGTTCTTCGCTGATTTCCACCTTGACCATCCAGGCAGCATAGGCATCTTCATTGATTTTTTCAGGGGCGTCGATAAGCTCCTGGTTTACTTCCACCACTTTGCCGGTTACCGGAGCGTAGATGTCGGAAACAGCCTTCACGGATTCCACAGTACCGAAACTTTCACCGGCAGTGATTTCAGTGCCCACCGGCGGCAAATCCACAAATACCACATCGCCAAGGGCTTCCTGGGCATGGTCTGTGATGCCGATAATCGCCATGTTTCCTTCAATTTTTACCCATTCATGATCTTTGGTGTACTTTAAATCTGCCAGCACTTTGCTCATACTCAATTACCTCCCTCTTTTATAAAAAGGCAAACTAACGATTTTTGCCTTTACTTCCTTGTTACGAATCATAACGGCTACTTCCTGACCAGTTTGGGCCACATCAGCAGCTATGAGGGCCATGGCCAGGTTTTTCCCCAGGGTTGGAGCCATGGTTCCGGATGTAACCATCCCAATTTCCTGGCCCTGATAAACTACGGGATAACCCTGCCGGGCAATGCCCCGCTCTACCATTTCCAGACCTACCAGCTTGCGCTTCAGTCCTGCTTCAGCCTGGGCCGTAAGAGCAGTCTTGCCGATGAAATCTTCCGGTTTATCAAGGGCGATGAATCTCTTCAGGCCAGCTTCCAGGGGTGTAATATCTTCGCTCAGTTCATGGCCATATAGAGGCATAGCAGCCTCAAAGCGCAGGGTATCCCGGGCCCCCAAACCGATAGGCTTAATACCCTTATCCTGTCCAGCCGTAAGCAGGGTTTGCCAGAGCTGCCTGGCCTGGTCCGGTGAACAATAAAGTTCCCAGCCATCCTCCCCGGTGTAGCCGGTGCGGGAGATAATACAGGGTATGCCCGCAACCTCACCTCGGGTGAACCAGTAGTAGCGAATAGCATCTAACTGAACGGGAGTAAGGGGCTTAAGGATCGCAGTAGCCTGAGGTCCCTGAATGGCCAGCTGGGCCACAGTATGGGAAATGTTTTCCACCTCCACTCCTGCCGGGGCCAGCTGCTTGATCCATTCATAATCCTTATCAGTATTGCCGGCATTGACTACAAGGAGATATTCCTCCGCATCCTCCTTGTATACCAGCAGGTCATCCACCGTGCCACCGTGTTCATAGCACATGGGAGAATAGAGGATTTGCCCTTTTGCTAACCTGGCCACCTGGTTGGGCAGCAACTTTTCCAGAAAGGCCAGGGCCCCGGGGCCTTTAACGGTAATTTCCCCCATGTGGGAGACATCAAAAAGACCTGCTGCCTGGCGGACGGTCTGGTGTTCATCGATAATGCCACTGTACTGAACCGGCATTTCCCAGCCCCCAAAATCCACCATCTTCGCTCCGGCGGCTATATGCAACTCATAAAGGGGAGTGCGTTTCAATTCTGCCAACAGGAACACCTCCTTAACATTAGTATGTGCCAATGGGGACAAATAAAAAGGACAGAGACAAGCCTTTTTGGCTTTTCTCTGTCCTGGTTACCTGAGAGATTACCCGCAATAGTTACGGGCTTCCCCTTGGGTGTTTCGGGCAACCTGGCAGTCTACCCGAAAGCTCTCCAGAGTGGGGTCTGAAGTCAGTTCTTTTGCCTGAGAGTTTTGATCTGCGGCCGCCAACCGCCCATCTTGCTCCTTCGGCGCCCTTTAAGGGTCTCTCCCGACCTCTTCCTCCCCCGTATATTCAGTTTCAAGGCAGGTCTCCATTTATAATATATTCGCCAACTAACCCGGAAGTCCTTCTTGATCTGACAAAAAATTTAGGCTATTCCGGGTTTCAATATAATGTAACTGTTTTTTATTGATTACTGCCCAGGCCTGTTCCCCTAATTGCAGCCGCAGCTGGTTATCTGCCCAGCCCCAAACTTCCAGTCCTTCACAAAGGAGACAATAGTAAACCCCATCCCAGTGTTCTTCCACATATTTTACCTTCCCAGGCCAAAGCCAGCTCTCACCGGCTACAGCCGGTTTGGCGCCGAGGATTCGCACGCACCGGGCCGGAATAGCCCCCAGACCGGGCGGCAGTTCCTTTAAACCCGGCAGACTTCCTCCGGTAGGCCAGAGATTTTCCACCCCAAAAAAACGAGCTATCGCCTCACTAGCCGGCCGTTCGGCCAGTTCCCGCACCGTTCCCACCTGAGCCATTTGCCCCTGCAACAGTACCAGCCCCCGGTCAGCCAGTAACGGCAATTCCCGAAAGTCATGGGTAATGAACAGGGTGGTGATGCCCGTTTCTTTCAATAACAGACGCAATTCCCGCAGGAGACGGCTACGGGTAGGTGCATCCACAGCGGCAAAAGGTTCATCCAGCAAGAGCACCTGGGGCTTAAGAACCAGGGCACGGGCCAGGGCTACCCGCTGAGCTTCCCCTCCACTTAAATCTTGAACTCGGCGCCGGGCCAGCTCCGTCAGGCCCAGCCGTTCCAGCCAGGGCCCGGCCAGCTGTTCCCGCTCCCGGGCAGATAGGCCACGAAATTTCAGCCCCAGGGTGACATTATCCAGTACGGTTCCACTGACCAGCAATGCCTCCTGAAAAACCAGGGTTACCGCCTGGCGCCATTGATAAGGGTCCCGGCCCGGGCCCCAGACCATTTCCCCGGCGCGAATGCTGCCCTGGCTGGGGCAGAGGATCCCGGCCACTGTCAGCAGCAATGTACTTTTGCCTGCCCCATTAGGACCCAGCACCGCCATGATTTCCCCGGCTCCAACCTCTAAGCGCGGCAAGGCAAGTACCAGCTTACCCCCGCGCTTTACCTGTAGATTTTCCAGTAACAGCGGCCAGCCCATTTCAACCTCTCCTTTGCTGCAACAGGGTGAGCAGATAGGTTACTCCATAACTTAAAAATAGCAGAACAAAACTCAAAGCCATGGCCAGGCCAAAATTGCCTTTACTTACTTCCATTACTGTTGCTGTGGTTAAAACCCGGGTTTCCCCCTGGATATTGCCCCCTACCATCATGGAAGCACCTACTTCCGAAACCACTGCTCCAAATCCGGCCATGACTGCTGCCAGCAGGGAATAACGGGCTTCCTTGAGCAGGATCACGATAATATGTAAAGGGCTGGCTCCTAAAGATTGCAGCTGCCAGATCAGTTTGGGATTAATCTGTTGAATGGCGGCCATGGTCAACCCCACAATGATCGGAGTAGCAATCAAAGCCTGAGCTATGATCATGGCGGCAGGGGTATAAAGAAGATGAAAGAAACCCAGGGGCCCATTGCGCCAGAGCAAAATGGTCACCAGCAGACCAGCTACCACCGGCGGCATACCCATACCGCTGTTAACCAGAGTCACCAGCAAGCGCCGCCCCCGAAAATCTCCTAAAGCCAGGTACACACCCAGGGGAATCCCTATGACAAGACTTAAGATAGTAGCTGTGCCTGAAACCCGCAAAGAAAGGGCAATAATGGCCCAGGTCTCCCTATCCCCTTTGAACAGTAATTGTATTGCCTGAACCATCCCTTCCCAGATTAAATCCATCCCTTACACCTACTTTATCATTGTTTGACTGCATCCGGATAAAACAGCGGCTGGCCATATTTATCAACACCAAATTGCCCGATCATGCGCTGGGTTTCCGGTTTGAGCAAAAAGGCGATAAAAGCTTTAGCTCCTTTGGCATTAACTTTGGGATATTTAGCAGAATTCACTGCCATGACATGGTAAATATTTTTTAATTCCTGACTGCCCTGTACCAGAATTTCCAGATTTATTTTATCTTTTAAAGCAAGGAAAGTACCCCTGTCAGTAATGGTATACCCTCTTTTTTCCGCCGCTACATTTAATGTCTGTCCCATACCGCTCCCTGTAGACTGATACCATTTGCCGGCGGGTTTGATCCCAGTTTTTTCCCATACCTTTTGCTCAAACTTATGGGTACCAGAATCATCTCCCCGGGAAAGGAAGAGTGACTGACTTTGCGCAATCCTTTTCAGGGCTTCCTTAATATCTTTACCCTTGACTTGCGCCGGATCTTCCGCCGGACCGACCAGGATAAAATCATTATGCATTACCAGGGAGTAATCAGTCACCAGCCCCTGGTCAACCAGCTTTTTTTCGGAAGCGGGGGCGTGGGTCAGCAGTACATCAGCCTCACCCCGTTCTCCCAGGGCTAGAGCCTGCCCGGTCCCTACCGCGATAGTTTTCACTTTATAGCCTGTTTCTTTTTCAAAAGCAGGTACCAGTACATCCAGCAAACCAGAGTCCTGAGTGCTGGTGGTCGTTGCCAGAATAATTTCCTTGTTCGCCTGTTCTTCTACTGATTTTACCGCTTTCTCTTCTACGGAGCTACTTACGGAGCTACAGCCCACCAGGTTAATTACGAGCAACATTAAAATCGATAACCAAATGCCAATTTTTTTCATAACCATCCTTCCTTTCGTTCTGTTGAATTGTGCATAACGAATGCAAAAAAATTTAAAAAGGTTTTCTTTGTTGCCAGTGGCGGATGACCGCTTCCATTTCTGCAGTCAGTTGCTCAAAAAATAGCAAAAGCCTCTCTCCGTCTTCAGTTAAAATCATCCCCCCTCCGTTTTCACCCCCGGTCTGTTTATAAACCAGTTCCCGCTGCAATGCAATTTCCGCTTTGCGCAACCTGCCCCAGGCCTGCCGGTAAGAAATGCCTAAATTCTGTGCAGCCTGATTTAATGAGCCATAATGTTGAATCGCTTTCAGCAAATTGATCAGGCCACTTCCCCCGACAGCTTTTTCCTGAAATACCAGCCACGCTTTCCAGCGTATATCCATTTTCTCGCCTCCACTACCGGATAAAAATATATTCGGCAGGAATAGTAAAATTCCTGCCATTATTGGGCTAAATTTATGGTTTTTTCTTTATATTTATTCCCTGCCCAGGCCAAAATCAGGCAACGCCCAGCAAGCTCAACAAACCGCCCAGCAAAACTCCGCCGGCGGCCCCTACATAGGAAAGCACAGATAAGACAAGGATAATGAGCCCTAAAGCCAGATGCCAGTACGGAAATACCAGGGCCAGGACAGCCAGGGCCAGCAAAAACAGTCCCAGTACCATGCCTGCCCAGTAGAGCCCGCTATTGGGCAAAAAGAGGATGGGAGCAATGTCAATGCCAAACCATAATACCATGATACTGCCATAGATAGTCAGTACTGCTCCCAGGGCCGGCCGCTTTTGATTGTGAGCCAGAATAAAGCCCCAGGAGTTAGTAGCCAGTAAAGCCAGCGGCAATGCCAGCCAGGGGCCGACGTCCATTTCACTGAGAACTACAGTTAATGCGGCAAGGAGGGGTTTCCAGAGTAATTCCCCCGGCAGAGCCAGATATCTTCCCTTTTCTTTCATCTTACCCAACAACTGGTAGAAAAAGCCACTGTAGAGCCAGATTCCCAGAGTCAGGCCAAGAAAAATCCCGGGAAAACATAGTTTTTGGGAACGATAGCACCCCCCACCAAACCTAATGTCACTGCTCCCCCAATCCCGCAGGTCAGGCGATCATAGGTGAAATATTTAAGCAAGATGACCATCAGTCCGATACCGAGCAAAGCCCCCAGCAGAGCTGAAACCAGACCCAGGTACCACCAGACCCCGCCGGTAAAGACTCCCAGGAGGCCACCCAGAATAATAGCCTGTATTTTCATTTTCCTTCCTCCTCGTATCATATATTTAGAGATTTAACCTGAACGGTAATATTAACCGTTCATTTTTTGTACCAAATTTGTTCTTTAAAAACTGGAAATTAGACTTCCATTTTGCTGCTATTCCAGGCACAATGTAATCGTGAGATTGCTTTCTGGGTAGGTATTCGTCCTCCTTGAGGCTTGACCTTTTGAAAAGAGTGACCCCCAGCTCATGGTCTGC
>NZ_BDLR01000074.1:0-315 GCF_002049395.1 Carboxydocella sp. JDF658
ACCCCATACCTGCAACACCGGCAGGTTTACACAGGTATGGTTTAGGCTCCTCCCCTTTCGCTCGCCGCTACTCAGGGAATCGCTGTTGCTTTCTTTTCCTCGGGGTACTGAGATGTTTCAGTTCCCCCGGTTCCCCCCGTACACCTATCTATTCAGTGCACGGTAGCCGGATATTACTCCGGCTGAGTTGCCTCATTCGGACACCTCCGGATCTAAGCCTGCTTGCGGCTCCCCGGAGCTTTTCGCAGCTTTCCGCGTCCTTCTTCGGCTCTTGGCGCCAAGGCATCCACCGTATGCCCTTAGTATCTTAACCTC
>NZ_BDLR01000075.1:0-201 GCF_002049395.1 Carboxydocella sp. JDF658
AATACCAAAATCCAATGTCAGGCTACAGTAAAGCTCCACGGGGTCTTTCTGTCCTGTCGCAGGTAACACGCATCTTCACGTGTACTACAATTTCGCCGAGCCCCTCGTTGAGACAGCGCCCAAGTCGTTACGCCTTTCGTGCGGGTCGGAACTTACCCGACAAGGAATTTCGCTACCTTAGGACCGTTATAGTTACGGCCG
>NZ_BDLR01000076.1:0-17328 GCF_002049395.1 Carboxydocella sp. JDF658
GGGGCAACACCCGTACCCATACCGAACACGGCAGTTAAGCCCACCAGCGCCGATGGTACTTGGACCGCAGGGTCCTGGGAGAGTAGGTCGCTGCCGGACAAAGAACCCCTCTGATCAGAAGATCAGAGGGGTTTTGCATTTCATCGCAGTTTCAGGTAAGGAAAATAAAAGGAATTGCTTGGAATTTGTCGAATTGATATATCTGACAGGGAATGGGGGGAGACCGATATGGAATTAAATTTGGAGCAAAGAAAATTAATTCAGCTAAAACCAAATGGTCAATTTTTAATTAAAGGAGTAGCTGGTTCTGGTAAAACTACAGTTGCGGTCTATCGGATCCCTTTTTTGCTTAATTATTATTGTTATCAGCCGGATGACAATGTACTTCTGGTGACTTTTACTAAAACACTCACAAATTATATAAAATATTTATATGACAGGGTTAACGATGAGGATAAATTACCATTTCCAAGTCTTTTTAGCCCTGAAAATGCAAGGGTTGAGATTATTAATATTGATAGCCTGGTTTACAAATACTTTCAGCAATATCAGCTTTGTAATAATGTTAGATTTAATTTATTAACTGATAAAAGGTTAGCATATACATATCTGGCTCAGACAATAAATGAGTTAAAGAGACAATATTCGAATATTTCACTACTTGATCAGCAACATATAATTTTTTTATATGATGAAATTGATTGGATAAAATCCTGTAATTATCTTGAACTAGAAGAATATCAAAATGCAGATCGCCTGGGTCGCATGGGGAAGCAGGGCAGTGATGGACCTAAGAAGTTGCCCAAAAACTCGGAGACTAGAAGAGCAATTTTTGAATTAATGAAACTGTATAATGAAAAATTAAGAAGCAGCGGATACGTGGATTTTAAGGATATGGCGTTGTATGCTTTGAAGCAGGCGAAAACTAAAGTTGATAAAAAGTATACGCATATAATTATTGATGAAAGTCAAGATTTGACACGGGTACAATTAGAGTTACTTAAATTGCTTTATAATGAAAAAGATTATTCCAGTATATGTTTTATTGCTGATACAGCACAAAGTATTTATCCTCACTCATGGTTAGTTAAGGGCAGGAGCTTTGCCAGTATTGGTTTTGATATGACAGGTAGGAGTTACTCGTTATCCAAGAATTATCGTACAACAGCCCAAATTGCTAAAGCGGCTTACAGTCTAATTGAAAAGGACCCTGAGATTATCGAGGATGAGAACTTTGTTCAACCATCTTTAATAGATAGACAGGGAAATTTTCCTGTAAGACGATATTTTACTTCTCCCCAGGATGAAGCAGAGTATATCGTTCGTGAGCTGGGTCAATATGTATTGAAAGCTTATAATCCTAAAGACATAGCTATAATTGCGAAAAATAAAGAGCAGCTCAGATATATTAAAGAACAGTTGGATAAAGCTCAAATTACGGCAAATATATTTGAACGTAAAGAGATGGATTTTGAACATGAGGGTATAAAACTGGTAACAATCCATTCTGTAAAGGGATTAGAGTTCAAAGTTGTATTTATTATTGGACTTAATTCAGGCATTATACCATACATATCTTATGCAGACGAAGAAGGGCGGTTGGTACAGGAAACAACAGACAGAAAACTGCTTTATGTAGGAATGACCAGAGCAAATGATATGTTATATTTGACTTGTAGTGGCCAGCCATCTAAATTTTTGCAAGAAATAAATTGCGAGTTTTTGCGCCTTTCGCCTCGAGCTAAAATTGGCTGTTATTATCAGATACCGATTGAAAAATACCAATTTAAAGAAAAAATTATCGATCTTTTTTCACGAGAAGAACAAGTAAGGCAATGGTTGATCAATGAGCTGCAAGAAAAATATAAATATCCTTTAGCTTTGTTGGACGTTGAATATCAGGTAAATTCTTTTTCTAAAGTTGGTCTTGTTGATATAGTCGTATCAATATATCGTAAAAATTTGCGAATACCTTATATTTTTGCTGAAGTAAAGGCTTTAGGAAGAGGCTTGCATAATGGCTTGGAACAATTAAAAAGTTATATGAGTAATGAAAAAAATTGTCAATATGGTTTATTAACTGATGGAAATGAAATGGTTTTTCTTGATAAAGACCTGCAAATGATCGATGATATTCCCGAGTTCGGCTCATGGATGTTGCCTGAATATATTATCAGGTACGAGTTCCACGATTTGAAACGAAACAGGACTTTCATTTTGGAGTTAGATCAGGATAACCCGGATGAACTAGTTGTTAGAAGCCAGGATGCTTACTCAGAAAAATATGATTTTGCTCAATTATCAGCAATAAATGTTTACAGTAGTGTTGCTGCTGGTAACCCCACTGAGATTTTTGAAGAGCCTTTAAAAGAGATGTTATTACCGGAGGAATGGTTTAATAAAGCAAACGAGTATTTTATACTCCAGGTAAAAGGGGACTCAATGATTGGAGCCAACATTGCAAGTGGGGATATGGTACTTGTACAAAGACAAACAACAGCTCAAAATCGTGATATAGTAGTTGTTGCTTTAGGAGAAGAAGCTACTCTAAAACGTTACGTTCCAATGGGAAATAGTGTTATTCTGATGCCGGAAAACAAAAATTATGAGCCTATTCTAGTCCAGGATACAAAAGCACAAATTATAGGAGTTGTGATAGGGATAATAAAACTTGTCTAATTTTGAGAGCCGAAGGGGGCAAGCCGATGCCGGGAAATGCAATTACCGGAGAAGAGCATGGCCTAATATATTATCTATCTAAAGATTTACAGGAAGCTAAAATGGTAAAACTAATTGTTTCTTTTCTAATGGAGCAAGGAGCTGAATTGCTGGTAAATGACTTAAAAACCCTGGCTGCAAAGGGAGTCCCAATTCGCATTTTAACTGGACGATATCTTAATATAACTGAACCGTCGGCAGTTTACTTGCTGAAAAAAGAACTAGGAGACAGCCTGAATATCCGTTTTTTTAACCGACAAAATGTCTCTTTTCACCCTAAGGCTTACATTATTGAAAAGAAAAAGGGTGGGGTAATCTATATAGGTTCGTCTAATCTTTCCCGCTCTGCGTTAACCAATGGGGTAGAATGGAATTTCCGGTTGGAAGAGCAGGTGGCTCCTGAAGATTATGCTCAGTTTGTTGCCGCCTTTGACCGGTTATTTGAACGGCAGTCGGAGAAGGTTACGGATGAAGTTTTGATGGAATATGCTGCAAACTGGCGCAGGACTATTTTTAGCGAAGAACGTCCACAGACGGAAGAAATAGTAAGGCCAAGAGGGGCACAGATTGAAGCTTTATATAATTTGGCTGAGTGCAGAAGAAATGGCTATAAAAAAGGGTTAGTGGTTGCTGCAACAGGTATAGGCAAAACATATCTTGCGGCTTTTGATAGTAAAAAATATGCCAGAGTGCTGTTTCTAGCCCACAAAGAAGAGATTTTACGACAGGCAGAGGCTAGCTTCGCTAAAGTTCGTCCTGGAGCAAAGACTGGCTTTTTCTCTGGGCAGGAGAAAACGCTTGATGCTGAGCTGCTTTTTGCAACTGTGCAAACCCTGGGCCAAGAACGTTATTTAAAGCCGGAAGTGTTTTCTCCCGACTATTTTGACTACATTGTTGTGGATGAATTTCATCATGCAGCGGCTGATAGCTATTTACGTGTGCTAAATTACTTCAGGCCCAAGTTTTTATTGGGACTTACGGCAACTCCGTACCGGATGGATAATAGGGATATTTTTGCTCTCTGCGACAATAATGTTGTTTATGAAATTTACCTGGCTGATGCCATTAATCGTGGACTGCTGGTACCTTTCCGCTATTATGCTTTTTATGATGATACTGATTATGACCGAATCGCTTTCAGAAATGGTCATTATGATATTAAACAACTGGAAGCAGCCCTTTCACAAAATCGCAGAGCAGGTCTGGTTCTAGAAAAGTATAAAATGTTTCAGAAAGAGAAGGCAATAGGTTTCTGTGCGGGTATTCGTCATGCAGAGTATATGGCGGAATATTTTAATCAGCATAAGGTTCCGGCTGCGGTGGTACACAGTGGGCCTTCTGAGTCCAGATACTATCTGCCCCGACAGGAAGCAATTAGCCAGCTGGTGGAAGGCAAACTCAAGGTAATTTTTACCGTCGACATGTTTAATGAAGGCGTAGATATTCCAACAGTAGATATGGTTATGTTCTTACGACCGACTGAGTCATATGTTGTCTTTTTACAGCAGCTGGGTCGAGGTTTGCGTAAGGCAGAAAATAAAGAATATCTGACGGTGTTGGATTTCATCGGTAACTATAAGCGAGCCCATCATATTCCTTATTTATTAGCTGGGAAAAACCCCATGGCTGTTGAGGGGAAGAAATTTAGATTACCTCATGAAATTGATTTTCCAGAAGGCTGTATAGTAAATTTTGATTTCAAACTCATTGACCTTTTCCAGGAACTGCGGAAACGGGATCCGCTGACACAAAGGCTTAAAGACGAGTTCTGGCGGCTTCAGGATGAGTTGGGGCGCCGGCCCACAAGACTGGATATTTACCTTGGCAGCGATATACCCCTTCGCCACTTCCTTAATATGGACGGCTGGCTGGGTTTTTTGGCCAGTATCGACCAACTGACAGCAGAAGAGCAAAACTGGCTTAACAATAATGTTGCTGCATTTTTAAGAGAACTGGAGAAAACCAGTATGACTAAGTCGTATAAAATTCCTACTTTGCTCAGCTTTATTGAAGACGATAGGTTATTACACAGTGTAAATAAATCAAGGCTGATACATGTATGGCGTGAATATTATTCTGATCCAGTACATGAGCAGGATATGGTCAGGGACAAAACCACCAGAACCTGGAGAAACTGGGATGATGAAAAACTGGCCCGACTGGCAATCCGTAATCCGGTTTTTTACTTATCGCAAGGCCGGTTTTTCCACTTCGATGAAATTAACCAGGTATTTACCTTAGACAGTTCCATTGTGGAACATATTAGTCCGTTATTGGCGGAACATGTCAGGGATATTTTGACCTGGCGCAGCACTGAGTATTTTGCGACACGATATAGAAGGGGTGAGTAATGATGGATTGTATTTTTTGTCAGCTGCCGAAAGAAACCTTTATTGCTGAAAATGAGCTTGCAGTTGCTATTTTTGACAAGTTTCCTGTTAATCCTGGGCATACGCTGGTAATTCCCAAGCGTCATTTTGCAAATTTTTTTGAGGCGACTGGAGAAGAAATAATGGCTATTTATGATTTGTTACAGGAAGTAAAAAGGATACTTGAAACGCAATTCAAGCCCGATGGCTATAATGTTGGAATAAACGTAGGGCAAGTAGCTGGACAGACTATCATGCATCTGCATGTCCATGTCATTCCCCGTTATCAGGGGGATGTGGATAAGCCCCGCGGTGGGATAAGAAACTTGAAGCCAAATTTAGTACCTTATGTGGAGGAACTGTAGAGATGAAGGTTTATAACAAACTGGTGAGAGATCGAATACCAGAAATCATTGAACAGACCGGCAAAAAGGTGGAGTATGAAGTGGTGGAGGATAATGAGAAAGTGATCCAGCTGCTGGAAGAGAAACTTCTGGAGGAATGGCAGGAGTATAAGGAGAGCGGGAGTGTGGAGGAGATTGCCGACCTGCTGGAGGTGTTGTTTGCTATAGCCGAGAGGAAAGGGATAAGCAGGGATGAGTTATTGGAGCTGGCAAGAAAGAAGGCAGAGGAACGAGGGGGGTTTAGGAGAGGGGTGGTTTTGATTGGAACATATTGATAATTGTTGCTTAAATCGATAATTTAAGAAGGAATCCACTTTCATCAGGGCGAACTAAAAATACTGACAAATCGCCAAAAAGGAAGGTTCTAATGAAGCCAGAGCTAAACCTCTTCGCTGTTATTCCTGAAAAATTTTTCAGCGTCCTGGCCAGCCCCCTCAAAGAGGACTATGCTAATATCCTCTTCCGCATTTTCCACCAGTACCGGTTGACCAATTTTGGTTTATCCAGGGAAGTTTTGCTGGATATCATCATTGATTACCTGGAGGAAAAGGCGGAAGATGAACAATTTACCCGTCTGCTCGATGAAAGCGTCTGGGAAGAAAGCCTGGACCTGGGCAGCTCGCCCCGGGACCGGGCCAGCTTTGTTTTGCGCAAACTGGAGGAAACGGGCTGGATTACCAGAGAAACCCTGGTCAATTATGAAGAATATATCAATCTCACCGATTATGCCATTCAAATCATGGACTTGCTGGACAAAATCCGCAAAAACCACCGGGCGGAATACCAGGGTTATGTATTTGCTACCTATACTTTACTTTACACCGAGGAGGCCAGCCGGCAGGGGGCCCTGGCCCTGGAAAAGGCCTATGAGCAGACGGAAGCCCTGCTCAACGGGCTGAAGGCGTTAAGTCATAATATCAAGCGCTATATTGAACGGGTTCAGGATGAACTGGATCCGAAGGCCATCTTGCGCCTGCATTTTGAAGATTATAAGGCGGAGATTCTGGACCGCAGTTATCACCGGTTGAAAACATCGGATAACGTTTCCCGCTATCGGCCTAAAATCGTGGACAGGATCAACCAGTGGTACAATGATGAAAACTGGGTACAGGAAGCGGCAGTCCAGGAGGTGCAGCGCCGGCGCCAGGGGGAGCTGACCATAGAGGAGGCGCGAGAGCTGATTTATGGGCGCATGGATTTTATCCGACAAACCTACCTCAACCTGGATCAACTGCTGGAGGAAATCGATCGGCGCAATTCCCAGTATGCCAGTGCCTCTCTGTTGCAGATTCAGTACCGGCTGAACAGCAGCCAGAACCTGGAGGGGCAAATTCTTTCCCTTTTGCAGTACCTGGCCCAGTTGTTAACCGAACAGGCAGCCCGGGGAGATGATGATTTGCCAGCGGCCATGGCTGGACTGTTCAGCCTGTACAGCCAGTCTTATCTGGATGAAAAATCCCTTTATACTCCCCGCCGGGCAGCGCGACAGCACCAGCCGGCAGAAGTGGTGGAAGCGGTTACAGTGGACGAGCGGGTTCGGGCCCAACGGGTGGCGGAACTGCAGGCGCGCCTGGCGGAAAAGCTGACCCGGGACAAAATCAACCGCTATGTGCTGGAGAAACTGGGGGAACGGGAGATGATCCGGGCCGAGGAGCTGGGTATCGAGGCCATGGAGGATTACCTCAAATTGATTTACACGGCAGTCTATGGCCGTTCACAGCGGGTGGACTATCGGGTGGAGTATAGTGGACCGCGGGTAACAGCGGCAGAAGGAGCTTTTGAATTCAAAAATATCGTCATCCGGCGGCGGAAGGGAAGATAACAGGATGAACTGGTATACCCGTTATGAGGGATTGAATAACAGTGATAAAGGGGAATTTACCCGGGTGGTAAATTTATTACTTGCGGTGACTTTTGTCAATAAAAAGCATCCCGACCAGCGCCGGGATTATTATTTCATCGAACGGCATGAGGAACTGTTTCGCCAGTATTTGGCCCTGGCCGGCTGGGAGCTGCGACATGATGCTGTCCACGGCGTTTACCAGGCTGTCAACAGTCAGGACTTCAATCGCTTGCGGCTGAAGCTGGAGGAGAGCATTATTCTTCTGCTCATCCGGTTGATCTATGAGGAAAAACGCAAGGAGCTGCATCTATCTGAACACGTTAGTTTCCGGGTGAGGGAGTTGCAGGAAAAATATGCTGCCCTGAAAATCAGCAAACGGCCTATCAATAAAAAGTCTTTGCGGGAAGGGTTGGCCCTGTTTAAGCGTTTTCATCTGCTTGAGGTTCTGGATAGGGATGTGACCGACCCGGAATGCCGCCTCCTGATCTATCCGGCTATTTTGCTGGCAGTCAGGGTGGAGGATGTGCGCCAGGTTTACGAGCGACTGAGCGCCTATGGGGAAGATGGGGAAGAAGGAGAAGCAGAATGAAAGACTTGACGGGGATTAAACTGATCAACTGGCATTATTTTACCAATGAAACCATTCGTATCAAGAACAGTGTACTTTTGACCGGGGACAATGGCTCGGGAAAGTCTACCATTCTGGATGCCATGCAATATGTGCTGGTGGCTGATTTGCGCAAAATCAAATTCAATGTTTCTGCCCATGATGAGACCAAACGGGATCTTTTGGGCTATTTGCGCTGTAAAACCGGCAATGACCGCAGTGATGGCAGGAAGTTTTTACGACAGGGGGATATTACTTCTTTTGTGGTCCTGGAATTTTTTGATACTGACAAACAAAAGCCCTTTCTGCTGGGGGTGGTGGCTGATTCCTATGCCGATGACATCAACTGGGACAGCCGCTTTTTTAAAATTGAAAACCAGGCCCTTGCGGATGAGTTGTTTTTCCTGTCCGGCACCAGACGACCGAGGAATATCAAGGCCTTTCGGGACCATTTAAAAAAATTGCCCGGTGCTACCCTTTATCCTTCCGCTGACCAGTATCGGCGGGATTTGCTGCAAAAATTGGGTTCTTTAAATGAACGTTTTTTTGAGCTGCTGGTCAAAGCCATTTCCTTTAAGCCCATTACCGATATCCGGGAGTTTGTCTACAATTATGTCCTGGATGCCAAACCCATTCAGATCGAGGCCATGGTGGAAAACTTCCGCCGTTACAGCGAATACCGCAATCTGGCCCGGCAGACCAGAGAAAAGATTGAGGACCTGACTGCGATTCTGGACCGGTATCAGGAAATCCGGAACCAGCAGGAGACGGCCCGGATGCAGGAGTATATCATCAAAGGGGCTACTGCCGTCGGTCTCAGGGCTGAGCTGGAAGCCAATCTGCGCGACAGCGCCCGGAAAGAAGAAGATTTAAACCGGATCAAAAGCGAGCTGGCCGGGCTGGCCAACCGGGAAGAGGTTCTGGAAGGGGAATGTAACGGCTACCGGGAAGCACTGGCTGCCAGTAGCACTTACCAGTTGATTAAAGACCTGGAAAGGGAGATCAACTGGCTGGAGGTGGAGGAAAAACGGCTGGAGCAGGACAGGCAAATGCTGCAGGAACTTGCCGCTGCTGAGCTGGCTTCTCTGCGGCGCTTGCTGGCAGCCAATTGTCTAACTGAATCAGAAAAACTGACCCTGGCTCCTTTGCCGCCTCTCCTGACGGCCTTGAGTCAGGGCCAGGGCGGGGAGGAAGCGGCAGCGGTTCTCGCGGCCGGTTTGGCTGCCCTCAAAGAGGTCCAGGCCCGGCTGGACCAGGAGATCTGGACCCTGAAAGGCCGGTTGCAGGAACTGACAGAAAGGGAAGAAAAGTTACGGTCAGAACTAGCCCAGTTGCGCCAGGGACGGTTTGCCTATGACCGGCGGATTACCGATTTACAGGCCGTGATTCGCCAGGGCTTCCGCCAGGATAAGGGGCTGGAAGTGGAAGTATCGATTCTCTGCGAATTGCTGGAAATCAGGGATGAAAAATGGCGGGATGCCGTCGAAGGCTTTTTAAATACCCAGCGCTTCGATCTGCTGGTGGAACCCCGGTATTTTGACTATGCCCTGACCCTGTATGAACGCTATAAAAGGCAGAAAGGGATTTCCGGTGTGGGCCTGGTTAATACCCGGGCGGTGGAAAAATTTATCGACCGCGTGGAAGCCAATGCCCTGGCTGAAGAAGTACTGACGGATAATCCTTATGCTCGTGGTTATGTCAACCAGTTACTGGGCAATGTGATCAAATGTGAAACAGAACAGGAGTTGAAATATCACCGCCGGGCCATCACTCCCACCTGTATGACTTACCAGAACAATACTGCTCGTCAGATTAACTTTAAAGTCTATGAAACCCCTTATATCGGTGAAAAAGCTATTCCCAAACAAATCGCCAAAAAGGAAGGGGAACTGGCTGAACTGGTACGGGAACGGGAACAGCTGGCTGCTATGCTGGCGGAGCGGGAAAGCTGGCGGCGGGAAACGGCGGATAAAGAAGGCAGCTACGCCAAATTAACAGACCGCTTATCTGCTATTACCCGCCTGGCGGCGATACGAGATGAACTGGCTGCTAAACGGGCAGAGCTGGACCGGGTGGATCGCTCGGATCTGGAGGCTCTGCAGGGTCAACTGGCTTTGCGGCAGGCGGAACTGAAACAGGTGCGGGAACAGATTAATTTACGCAACCGGGAAGCAGGGGCGGCAGAAGAAGCATTGAAGCGGGCCCGTAATCTGCAGCTGGAGTTAAAGCTGCAAGCCGAGGCAGCAGAAGCGGAATGGGAAGAGTTCAAAAGGCGTTATCCCGAACTGGCGGTCCGGGGTGAGGAACGTTTGCAGAAAGAGCTGGCCCGCAAAAAGCCGCGGGAAGTGGCGGAAAGTTTTCGCATCAACTACCAGGGCTTGCTAACCCAGATCAATACCAAACAGCAGCAGTTAATGAGCTTGCAGAGCCAGTACAACAACCGGTGGCATTTCGGTGGCCGGATTGACGGGAACGATATCGCAGAATACCGGGCGGAATATCAAAAGCTGGCGGACAGCGAGTTACCGGAATACGAGGGAAAAATCCTGCAGGCTCAAAAAGAGGCTGAGGAGGAATTTAAGGAACATTTCATCTACAAACTAAAGGAAAATATTGAACTGGCTCAATCCCAGTTCAACACCCTCAATGATGCCCTGAAAGATATTGCTTTTGGTTCTGACAAATACCGCTTTCTGGTTACTCCCAGCCAGAAGTACAAGCGGTTTTATGATATGATTATGGACACTGATTTGCTGGGCGGTGGCGAATCCCTTTTTGCTTCTCATTTCCGGGAACGGCACCGGGAAGCCATGGACGAGCTGTTTGAGCGCATGGAAAATCAGCACCTGGAAGCGGTAAAAGAAAACGTGGAGTTGTTTACTGACTATCGCACTTTTCTGGATTATGATATTAAGATTTACCATGCCAATGGCGAGGTTTCTACCTTTTCTAAGGTTTGTCGGGAGAAATCCGGTGGTGAGACCCAAACTCCCTATTATGTAGCGATTGTAGCTTCCTTCCTGCAATTATACCGGCTGAAGCATAATCGGGCGGCGGCGCGCCTAGTTATGTTTGATGAAGCCTTTAACCGCATGGACAGCGACCGGGTGGAAAATTTCCTGCGCTTTTTGCGGGACCTGGGCTTACAGGCACTGATCGCTGCTCCTACCGATAAATGTGAATATATTGCCCCCTATGTCGGCACCACCTTATTAGTGATGCGGGATGGCCATAGCAGCTGGATCGAGGATTATAAAGTGCTGAAGGAAGAGATGCTCCGCCGTTAGGAGGTCAGCGATGAATCAGCATAGCCGTCAGATTCTGCATACTCTTTTAGACAAATATGAAAACAGCGGCAGTTACCGGGGCACCAGTACCAGGCCCCGCCGGCTATTTTACCGATTTACTCCCCGGTCCTTGCCAGCCTATTTTGATGATACTTCAGCCCGGCAGAAAGAGGAAATTAACAGCGATATGATCCATTTGGCTGAAGCAGGGGTAATCGAGATTTTCTGGGTGAAACATGAGGAAGGCAATCTCATCCAGAAAGTGGCCCTGAGAATAGAAGGCTTACCCACTGCCTTTCATCTGCTCAGGCGTACGCCGCGCCAGAGCCGGGAAGAGAGTATGCTGGCCCTGGTCCGCAATTACCGGGGCCAGGGTCCAGCCTGGCTGGAAAACTTTCTGGCCTGGCTGGAGGAGCGGCTGCTGCTTCGGGAAGGCATTAGTCCATATCTGGACTTGCATGACGTGGATACAGCCGACCGGGTTCTGACTGCCCTGCAGGCCCTGACAGAGCTACAGGAAGAAACGCCCGAGCGGGTATTCAGCCTGCGGGTGCTGGGACATAGTAAAGCCTGGGCGGCTATTGCTCAGAGGGTCCTGCGGATAGTGCGGGATTTTCACGGGGGCTGGGGCCTGGAGGAGGCCCGGGAGGTCTGGGCGGAATTTGGTCTGGTGGCCAATCCCCAGCATATTTTTGTTTATGGTAACCTCACCCTGCAAGTAGCCGGTGGGATAGTGGAAACCCGCCTTTTCCAGCCTGATCTGGGTCTTTCTGCCCAGCTGATTCAAAATATGCAGGTGCTGGACGTCCAGGCAGACTTCCTTATCACCATCGAGAATTTGACTTCTTTTTATCAATTCATTCGCAAACATCCGGGCCAATATGTGGCAGTCTACCTGGGCGGTTACCACAACCGGTTACGGAGGGAGTTTTTGCAGAAAATCCAGCGTTGCCTGCTGGAGCAGGGCCGGGAGATTCCCTGTTATCACTGGGGGGATATCGATTACGGCGGCTTTGATATTTTCCGCCACCTGGCTGAACACAGTTTACTGCCGCTCAATCCCTATCTGATGGATTCCGAGACCTTGCTGCGGCATCGCCATTTGGCCCTTGCCATCAGTGATGCTTATGCCCGGCGCCTGGCGGGGTTGCTGGATAAGCCAGGATTTGAGGTGTTTCGCGAGGTGATAGAGGTGATGCTGCGGGAAAGAATCCGGCTGGAGCAGGAATCGGTGGAGGTAATTGTGTAGGGGGGAGAAGTTATACAGTGTAGCAGCATTATATTTATCACGAGATAAATTCGACTTAAGTATAGAAATTCCTAATTTCATACAAACAAATTAAGCAAATGATATAATGTTTATAGAGAGGTGATATATATGGAAACGAAAATTACATTAAAACTGGAAGAAGGTAGCGTAAAAAAAGGGGGCTTAAACCCACAGCCGACAACACAAAAACCCGTTTATTCTCCCCCAGCGCAAAAACCGCCGGTAAAACAAGCTTCCCCAAAATAAAAGAAAGAGCCCGTAATGACCTACGCTACAGCTACTGCAAATCCCTGCATAGCTGCCTGCAATCTTTCGACTGCAAACAACCATTACGGAACCTGCAATAACCTTTGCTCGACCATTACAAGTACCTTAGAAGCCGTAGCTGACCTCTCGGCCAGATACGACCTCCAGCGCCGCTGAGGAGCCTGCGGAACCTGGAATGATCTTAGCTCGACCACCAGGCATCCCTTTTGACCCTGCCATGATCCTTCGGACCATGACAGAGCCTGACAGGACACCGGACAGTCTGCCCGCCGGCCAATACAGAGCCTTATCCGACCCTGTATTGACCTTTGGCCGACTATTACTGAGCCTTGCGACCCGGTAACAGTCTTGGCTCGGCCATTACGAACCCTTTCCGTTCATTATTGTCTCCAGCGGATAAGATAATATACAGCGAAACAAAAATTTTTTGCAAGGGTGATAGTCATCATGAGAGTACTGATCGTGCCTGATTCTTTTAAAGGAAGTTTGTCGGCCACGGCGGTGGCAGAAGCCATTCGGAGCGGCTGGCAAAGGGTGCGGCCGCAGGATGAGATAAAACTGATACCCATTGCTGATGGGGGTGAAGGGACAGTAGAGGCGCTGCTGACCGCGGTGGGCGGGGAAAAGGTAGATTGCGTTGTGCGGGGCCCCCTGGGCCGGCCGGTACAGGCTTTTTACGGCTTGCTGAATGAGGGCCGAACAGCGGTTATCGAAATGGCAGCTGCTTCCGGGCTACATCTGGTACCGGTAGCAGAACGCAATCCCCTGCTGACCACTACCTCTGGTACAGGCCAGTTGATTAAGGCAGCCCTGGATCGCGGTTGCCGGCGGCTGATTATTGGTATCGGTGGCAGTGCCACCAATGATGGCGGAACGGGCATGGCTACCGCCCTGGGGGCCCGCTTCCTGGACCAGGAGGGCCGGGAATTGCCTCCCGGAGGAGGGGCCCTGGTCAATCTGTGGCAGGTGGACCTCTCGGGCCTTGACCCTCGAATCAAAGAGGTGGAAATCCTGGTGGCCTGTGATGTGACCAATCCGTTAATTGGTCCCCAGGGGGCCAGCCGGATCTATGGGCCGCAGAAAGGAGCAACTGCTGAGCAGGTGGAAATCCTGGAAGCAGGTTTAACTCGCCTGGCAAAAGTAGTGGAGGAAGAACTGGGAGTAGCAATTGTTGATTTACCCGGTGCCGGGGCGGCAGGGGGACTGGGTGGCGGTCTGGTGGCTTTCCTGGGAGCTCGTTTGCAACCAGGCTTTCCCTTGATTGCCCGGCAATGCCGGTTGCAGGAGTGGATAGATTGGGCAGAGCTGGTTATCACCGGGGAAGGTCAGCTGGATGGTCAGTCGGTTTATGGCAAAGTTCCGGTAGGAGTGGCGGCTATGGCTAAAGGTAAGCCCGTAATTGTGCTGGCCGGGTCCATCGGGCCGGGGGCGGAAAAAACCCTTACTGCTGGCATTACCGCCTACTTTTCTATTGTCAGGGGGCCGATGGCTCTGGCAGAAGCCATGGAACGCGGCCGGGAGCTACTGGTAGAGACGGCTGAACAAGTGGCCAGGATTTTAACAATCAAGAAGGCGGGGAACGGATGACAACTGACAGGGAAAGAATTGCGGAGTTAGATATATTACGGGGAGTCGCTTTTCTGGGTGTGGTTTTGCAACATGCGATTGGGATTTTTATCCGCAAACCGGATATATACCAGGAAGCGGCTCTGATTCTGGGACTGCTGTTTAATCTGGTGAAATTTGCAGTCCCGATGTTTGTCTTTATTTCCGGAGTTGGATTGCTTTACAATTACTATGAGCAACTTGACTATGCAGGTTTTATTAAAAAACGGAGCCGGGAAATTTTGTTTCCCTATCTCTTCTGGTCGTTGTTGTATTATTACCATTACTATGAGAAATTACCTCTGGATTCTCCCGGGTTGATACGATTCATGCAACAACTGGCAACGGGTAGTGCCGCTTACCATCTCTGGTTTGTGGTAATGATTTTTCAGGTATATCTCTTCTATCCCTTGATATTGCCCATTTATCGCTGGCTGAGACCAAGAGTCCAGAGCTATAAAAGCCTGTACATAATACTGGGAATGGCTGCTTTATTGTATACTGCTTTGATGGGGTTTTCCGCTTACATAGTTCCGGGTGGATATTTTAAATTTGAATCGAGTTTGCTGCAGCTAATTTTTATCAAATACAGGTCTATAAATTTTCTTTACTATAGTTTTTACTTTGTTCTTGGTAGCTTGGCGGCCTTTGCATTGGTGAAATGGCGTGACCTTGTGTTGCGCACCCTGGCCGGTAATAGTGTGGCTTTTGCCGGGCTATTCTTGTGGATTAGTTTAGAGCTTCTCCAGGGAGCAAGAAACGGAGTCGTTAATCTGGCTATATCTACTAGCTTAAAGCCCTCCATGTTTTTTTATACCGTCTCCTCGATTCTGCTGATTTATGGGTTAGCCTTATTAGTGACGAAATATAATCCACTGCTTCAACAAATCCTGAACGGGATAGGTCGCTATTCCTTTGGAGCCTATCTGGTTCATGCCCTGGCCCTGGACTATATTGTCAAACAGCTAACCTGGGCTACTCCGTCCAATTATCTGGAAATGACGCTGATAAGTTTTGGATTAACGGCGGTTGTCTCCTTTTTGTTAGCCTATTTGTCTCAGTACGTGCCTTTCGGGAAACTTGTTATGGGCAATGGCTCCAGGGGAAGAATAGAACTATTATAAAAAGGAACATTGTTTCGATAATCAGAACATGGAGGTAATAAGGATGAATTTCTATTTCACCGAGGAACAACAAATGCTGCGCCAGACGGTACGGCGCATCGCCGAGGAGAAAGTGGCTCCGCGGGCGGCAGAAATCGATGAAACCGGTCAGTACCCCTATGACATCTGGGAGGTATTCAAGGAAACGGGTTTGCTGGGGGTCAGCTTCCCGGAGGAATACGGCGGCTCAGGGATGGGAGCTACCGGGCTCTGTATTGCCATTGAAGAAGTGGCCAAATACTGTTGCAGCTCCGGCCTGATCCTGTTACTCACCTACTTACCCACATTGCCGATTCGCATTGCCGGGACACCGGAACAGAAGAAAAAATACCTTACACCGGTGGCAACAGGTGAAAAACGGGCTTCCTTCTGTCTGACCGAGCCTACTGCTGGCTCTGATGCAGCTAACATCAAGATGACCGCTGTCCGGGACGGGGACTATTATATCCTGAATGGCCGTAAGCAGTTTATTTCCGGGGCCTCCATGGCTGACTATGTTACTGTCTTCGCCAAAACCAAACCGGAAGCCAAACACCGCGGTATGTCGGCTTTTATTGTCGATACCAGTACCCCTGGCTTTTCCATCGGACGGCATGAAAACAAAATGGGAGTAAGGGGTGTGCCTCTGTGTGAGGTGGTCTTTGAAAATGTGCGGGTACCGGCAGAAAACCTGCTGGGTCAGGAAAATGAAGGCTTCAAGCTTGCCATGCAAACCCTCAATTCCATGCGGCCGGTGGTAGGAGCCCGGGGACTGGGGTTGGCTCAGGGGGCACTGGCCTATGCCCTGGAATATACCAAACAACGCCATGCCTTTGGCGGGCCCCTGGCGGATAAACAAGGGCTGCGCTGGATGATGGCTGACATGATTACCCAAATCGAAGCGGCCCGCCTGCTGGTTTATCAGGCAGCTTTCCTGATCGATCAAGGTAAGATTACCAGAGAATATGCCGGTTTGCTCTCCATGTCCAAGATTTATCCCACCGATATGGCCATGCGGGTGGCGATTGATTGTGCCCAGCTGCTGGGAGGCTACGGATATATGAAGGATTATCCCCTGGAGCGCTATATCCGGGATGCTAAACAATTGCAAATTGTAGAAGGAACCAGCCAGATTCAGAGAGAAATTATCTCCAGGTGGCTGCTGGAAAACGGAGTGAACCGGCCCTTCTAAAACTAAAGGGCTGTGGCAGCACAAAAGGGGGTAATAGGAGTGGATAAACTGTTACGCATTGACCTGGGACGTCAGATGATCAAGGAAGAAAATCTGCCGGAAGCCTGGCAAAAATACGGGGGCAGGGCGTTGACCGCTGCTGTGTTGCGCGCAGAAGTAAATCCAAAGGTGGATCCCTTGTCTCCAGGCAATAAACTGGTGCTGGCAGCGGGCTTGCTGGCAGGCAGCGGGGTACCCTGTTCCGGGCGCTTGTCCATCGGGGCCAAAAGCCCTTTAACTGGTACCATAAAAGAGAGCAATGTAGGCGGAACAGCGGCCCAGCGCCTGGCCCGGCTGGGTTATCGCGGGATAATCATTGAAGGAAAGGCTGAGAATGGGCCAGCAGTGCTGGTGGTAAAAGGCGATGGAGCAGTTCTGGAACTGCGGCCCCAGCTGGCTAAACTGGGGAATTACCAGACGGCGGCCCAGTTGCTGGCTGAATATGGGCCTGAAGCGGCGGTAATCAGCATTGGGCCGGTGGGGGAAATGGCTTTGCCGGTGGCTTCTGTGGCGGTGACCAACCGGGAAGGATTGCCTTCCCGCCATGCCGGCCGCGGGGGCATGGGGGCAGTGATGGGCAGCAAG
>NZ_BDLR01000077.1:0-208 GCF_002049395.1 Carboxydocella sp. JDF658
CTAACGTTACACAGGGCTACCCCATCAGGGTTTGTGTCTATAGCCAGACAACCTTTAGCAAAGTCCGGTTCCTGCACCCTGACCACTTCAAATGTCAAATGTACCAAATAGCGTCCTTCCAGGGTGCGGATCAGTTCTACCGCATAGGGTAACTTCATGGCCAGCCATATCTGCACCAGTTCCCGGTGTTTTTCCGGCAGCCACAACT
>NZ_BDLR01000078.1:0-238 GCF_002049395.1 Carboxydocella sp. JDF658
CAGGTTATCCCTTACCCGAACGGCTTTCTTTATATCAGAATACCAGACTTAGCCCATGCTTCCAGCTTCCGGCGTAGCTACCTGATAGGCGTTTTAGCCAGAGTAGTGGTAGATATAGCTTTCTTTTCAGGTAAACCAATTGTTTTAGAAAACCTGAACTTTGGCAAAGACAGACTGGACACTAATAAAAAGTTTAACCGCATGGCCTCCAATTTTCCATTTGCGAAAATGGTAGGAG
>NZ_BDLR01000079.1:0-17683 GCF_002049395.1 Carboxydocella sp. JDF658
CTGCTTCACCAATGGATAATAGTTCCATTTTTTTATTGTAGCAAAACAGTTAAATACAATCAATTATAGTCTAGTTTTCTGAAGCTGCTGCTTACCTCCTCTATCTGCTGAATAAAGCCAGTAGGCGGGGGCCAAATACCAGTAAGCCGACAAACATAGCGTGAATAGCTGCCAGCAACACCGCCCCGGCGGCCACGTCTTTGGCAATAGCTGCCAGACGGTGCCATTCCTGCCCGGCTGCCAGGTCTACCACCGCTTCTAAAGCGGTATTGACCAGTTCCAGGCAAATTACCATGGTAGCTGCCAGCCAGATCCATAAAAATTCTCCCCGGCTCAGGTGCAGGATAAAGCTAAAGGCAATCACCAGAATAAAAGCCAGCAGATGAATGCGCATATTGCGCTGGGTTTTAAGGGCATATAACAGCCCCTGCCAGGCACAGGCAAAACTCTGCAAAAGATTGCGGTTTCTCATACCCAATGCTCCTAACGGTGGATACCCAGGGCATTCAGTACTTCCCTCTGTGTTTCCAGCATCTCCGCTTCCTCGGCTTCAGTCTGGTGGTCATAGCCCAGGAGATGCAAGACTCCATGCACAGTCAAAAAAGCCAGTTCCCGCTTCAGGCTGTGACCATAATCCCGGGCCTGTTCTTCGGCCCTTTCCACCGAGATAATCACATCGCCCAGCACTTCTGTTTCCAGAGGGGAGGTAAACTCCGGCTCTTCTTCCAGCCGTTCGCGCTGGGCAAAAGACAGCACATCCGTAGGCATATCCTTGCCGCGGTAGTCCCGGTTGAGGCGGCGGATTTCCTCATCGTCCACCAGCACCAGGCTGACCTCTGCTCCTTCTGTACCTTCATGGATTTGCAAGGTGTATTCCGCCACCTGGCGGATTGTATCAAGCATTTCCGCTGTTATTTCCCGCTGGCTCTGGAGATTCTCGATCTGAATCGGCATTGGCACTGCCCCTTTCCAATCCTTTCAATTCTTCAGGATATTCAATGCGGGCATGGACTATCCCTTTTAATACCTTCATAAAGGCCTGAGCGATTTTTTCCAGATCCCGCAGGGTTAAATCACTCTCATCCAGCTGGCCATCAGTCAGTTTTTCCTTGATAATCTTGCGCACAAACCCTTCCAGAGGGCCCAGGCCTGCCAGCTGGCCAGCCTGCATTTTGGCTCTAACCGCTGCTTCAACGGAATCCGCCAGCATGACTATGGCAGCCTCCCGTGTCTGGGGTTTGGGCCCTGGATAGCGGTAGTCTTCTTCCTGTACCGTTTCCAGGCGGTCAGCCTCCTTGGCCCGGTGGTAGAAATAGCTGACCAAACAGGTGCCGTGGTGCTGGGCGATTATATCCAGTACTGCCTGGGGCAGGCGATATTTCCGGCCTAGTTCCACCCCATCCTTAACGTGGGAAGTAATGATCAGGGTGGATAGAGACGGTGCAATCCGTTCATGGGGGTTAGTTCCACTCATCTGGTTTTCGATAAAAAAGCCCGGTCGCTGAATTTTCCCCACATCGTGATAATAGGCACCGGCCCGGCAGACCAGAGAATCAGCCCCAATAGCATCGGCCGCTGCTTCAGCCAGATTACCGACGATAATGGCATGATGATAGGTGCCCGGTGCTTCCATCAAGAGCTCCTTCAACAAAGGGGCATTGGGATTGGTAATTTCCAGCAATCGCATGGGTGAAGTCAGGTCAAAAGCCGATTCCAGCAAAGGCAAAAAGCCTCCTGCCAGTACGGCACTGAGCACCCCGTTCACCACTCCATAGGCAATGGCCACTCCGGTCAGGGTAGGACTGACATCCGTTACCAGACAGACGGAGATAATCATCGCCACCGCTGATAGTGCCACATGCATCAGTCCTGTTTTCACCAGATCGGAACGCTGGGTCACCCGCCGCAGGCCATAGATGGCAAAAATGCCACTGACCAATCCCACCAGGGCAAAGCGCAGCTGAAATCCTGACAGCACTCCCAGCCACCAGTTCAGCAAAAGGGTAATTAACAGGGCCAGCTGGCTGTCCAAAAGGACTGTTATCAGCATGGAAGCCGCAGCTACTGGAACCATATAGGCACTCAGGACATTGATTTCAGGTCGGTCACTGAAATTGAGGGCCAAAAAGCCCCGAATAATCAGGAGGCTGATCAACCCTATCAGTGCCAGCAGGGAAAGCTGTTTCTCATTGTGATACAGATCAGGGCGAAAATAAATCAAATAGGCCAGAGTCAGGGCAAAATTGAGAGCCAGCATCAAGGCAATGCCCAGCAAAACCGGCCAGGTGGACTTAGGCCGCATCAATCCCACTGCCTGTAGTTTCTCCAGGGTTTCCTGGGTTACTCTTTCCCCCTTGGAAATGATCAGCTCATTTTGCAATACCGACTTGGTTACCGGCGGCACAGCCTGTCGGGCCTCATTGATGCGCCGTTTGGTTTCCTCCTGGTTGATAATCAGATTGGGCCGCAGGATATTGGCCGTCAGCCGCACCAGTAAGTCCCGGTATGGTTTTTTCAGTCCCAGGTCGCCTATTTGGCGGCGAAGCCGCTCTTTTTCCGTTTCCAGCTTGTCTTCCGGCACGCCCTGGGTCATGGCCTGGCGCAATAGCTGCAGAGCCTGTTGCTCCAGACTGTCAATAGTCCGGTCATCGGCCGTTAACAGCATTTCGATTTCCTGGTCCTGAACCTGGATGGTCAGGGTTTTTTCCACCAGCAGACGCTTGTCCGTCAAATTCAGCTGGGTCTGTTGCCGGGCCTGGCGAATCTGGTCAAAGAACCCGGTTACTTCTTCCTCCAGTTTACTGGCTACCGTTACATTCTGGTCATAAACCGGCACGATAGTGGCAGCCGCTGCCTGCCGCCTGGCTTCGGTGGCTTTCTCATCCACATAAACCACACTGCTTGGTGAAAAAATGTTTTTTGGTGCTACCTGCCCTACTTTCAAATTAATGTTATCAGGCAGAAAATTAACACTGAGGACGACAAAATAGGCCAGGAAAAAAAATCCGGCCAGCAGTGCCCGGCGCACTTCTTTTTGTTCCCACAGCTTCCTGACATATCCCCGTAACAAGAGGTTGCGTAACTGTTCTTGCCAGTTCATTGCTATTCACTCCGTTCGTTACGCCGCCGATATGCCTCCACAATTCGCTGCACCAGCGGATGCCGTACTACATCTGCTTCGGAGAGATAACAAAAACTTATCCCTTCGATTCCGCGCAAAATCTGCTGAACCTCCACCAGGCCGGAAAACTGGCCCCGGGGCAAATCGATCTGGGTGATATCCCCGGTGATCACTGCCCGGGAGCCTAAGCCCAATCGGGTCAGAAACATTTTCATCTGTTCCGGTGTAGTATTTTGCGCCTCATCGAGTATGATAAAACTGTCTTCCAGGGTTCTTCCCCGCATATAAGCCAGAGGTGCCACTTCAATAATGCCCTTCTCCAGATAACGCTGGGTAATTTCTTGCCCCAGTAGATCATAAAGGGCATCATAGAGAGGCCGCAGATACGGGTCCACTTTTTCCTGTAAATCCCCGGGCAAAAAGCCCAGTTTTTCCCCCGCTTCCACCGCCGGGCGCGTCAGGATAAGCCGGCTGACCTCCCGCCGCCGTAAAGCCAGGACTGCCATCACCACCGCCAGGTAAGTCTTGCCCGTGCCGGCAGGCCCGATGCCGAAAACCACATCATGCTGCTGGATCGCCTGTAAATAGGCCTTCTGGCCATTGGTTCTGGGCCGCACCGCCTTGCCCCTGGCATTGTGCAGGATTACTTCTTGACTCAAGAGGGCACTCTCTTCCGCCCTGCCCTTTTTCACCATGCCGATAACCTGCAACACATCCTGGCTGGTTAAAACCTCCTGTTGTCGCGCCAGCTGGGTTAACTGGCCAAAAACCTGCCGTACCTGGCTGACTGTCTCCTCTTCCCCGCGGATGGTGACAGTATTGCCCCGGGCTGCCAGCTGGACTGGAAATTCGCGCTCCATCAGGGTCAGATGACCATCCAGCTGGCCAAAAATCCGGGCTGCCTCACCGTTATCGCCGAATATCACTTTTTCTTCTACTGTCCTGACCAATTATTCAATCCTCCTCAACTCTCCTATGGGTTCTCTGGTCTCCACAATCATTCTGCCTTTTACGGTACTATTATTACCGGAATCCAGCAAGGTAAACGATTTCTGCAATACCTCGGCTCCGGCCGGCAGCTGGCTGGCAATTTGCTGCCAGGCTTTTTCCCGCACTAGAGTTTCTGCCTCTGCTGCTGTCAGCTGTTTGTGCCTGGTCAGCAGCTGTTTTTGTTCAACAGTAATTAATTCGACACCGGGCAGCGGATTCCTTCTCTTTTCCGCGGTAACCCTGGGGCCAGAACTGCGATTATTTTCCCACTGCCATAAAGTATAGCTGTGCCCGCGCAGATTTACAATCACTTTCCGTCCGATTACTTCCCCCGGTTCCTGCCAGCTCAGCTCCCGTTCTGTTTCCACAATAGCCTCATACCAGACCCGGGCCCGCACAATCCCCTGAGCCTGTACCTTTTTCGGTTCCGGCGGGGGACTATCGGGAGTAGTGGGCACCGGGGGAGTTAATACCCCATCAATCAGGATATCTCCTGGTTTGACAGTATCCCCTTCCTTCACCCTGCCTTCCCCGCTGAAGACCAGGATTTCACAGATAACCCCTTCTTTATTAGCCACCAGTGAAGCCGGTCCTTCGATAGCTACCTCCTTTTCCGGTGGCAGTTTTTTTTCGGCCACCCGAATCAGGGCCCGGGTTCCTTCAAAATCGATTTCCAGCCAGGCCAGCTGGGGAAACTGCAGTAACAGCTGTTTTTCCAGCCGTTCCAAAGGCAGCTGTTTCTTCCACACCCCGGGCTTTAAGCCCTGGGCCTCTGCCGCGCGCAATAATTGTTCCCGACTCAGGTTTTTGTTACCCACCACATCAACCTGCCAGACAAAACTCGCCCCCAGATAGAGGACAAAAACAAATAATAACGCCCCATAGAGCAGCATTTGTCTTTTTTTCAAGGCACTCCACCAGAAGGGCAGGCCCCGGCGAGCTGCTATGCCCAGTTGCAGATTAAGTCTTCGGCGCAAATGGCGCAGCGCCAAAAACCCGGGGAGAGAGACCTTGGCCAGGGCAGACCCATCCTTTAAGCGGACAATATCCCATAAATAAATACCCCGGCTCACAGCCATATTCAGCAGCCGTTCCAGCCGAGGCCCGCGAATGCGAATAATCACATATCCCCTTAACCAGGCCAGTATTCTCTGTACCAGCATCTCTTTTCCCCCCTACTCCAGAAACTCGATACCGGTAATCCAGCCTTCCACTACCGCTTCTTCCGGCAATATTCCCCTTAATACCAGATCCTTGCCTTTCAGCAGCAATTGTCCCTTCTCCAGCTGAAAGCGAACTCTTTCCGGACTGTATTCCACTACCCCCCGATGGTTTTCCAGAATGGCCTGTACCTGGCCAGAGACAATGATTTTGGGCAAATTCAAAGTCACATCCCGGGGTAAATCCAGAATCTGGTTCAAATTCTGCCGCCAGTTCTTCCAGGACATAAAAATCCCCTCCTTTGTCCTCATCCATATTTATGAGGACAGGAGGGGTTATATGCCTGCCTGTTACCTGCCAAAAAACCATTTCCTGCCTTTACAGGGTCCCAGAATCTCCCGGGCCAGAATCGCCTGGCGCCAGTCCTCCCGTTGCCATTCCCGGGGCTCCAGCTCTTGCTCCCGCCTGGTTTCCCGCTGGCTTTGCTTTTCTTTTTTCCTTTTCTCCATCCAGACCTACTCCTTTCCCGCTTCCGGCTGGCGGGGTCCAGCGATGCTATCCCGCATGCGGGTATCAGCCAGCAGGTTCTGCAGGGCATAATAGTCCATAGCCCCCAGCTTTCCTTCCCTTAAAGCCTGGGCCAGGGCCCGTGGTACCTCAGCTTCCGCTTCTACCACTTTGGCCCGCATCTCCTGCACCATCGCCTTCATTTCCTGTTCCCGGGCCACCGCCATCGCCCGTCTCTCTTCCGCCTTGGCCTGGGCAATCCGTTTATCCGCCTCAGCCTGGTCTGTCTGCAACTGTGCCCCTACGTTGCGCCCCACATCCACATCAGCAATGTCGATGGACAATATCTCAAAAGCTGTCCCGGCATCCAAACCTTTGGCCAGTACCGTACGGGAAATCAGATCAGGGTTTTCCAGCACCGCCTTGTGGGATTCACTGCTGCCCACCGTGGTTACTACCCCTTCACCCACCCGGGCGATGATGGTCTCTTCCCCGGCACCGCCCACCAGGCGGTCGATATTGGCCCTTACTGTCACCCGGGCGATGGCTTTTACCTCGATGCCGTCCTTGGCCACCGCTGAAATCAGGGGGGTTTCAATTACTTTAGGGTTCACGCTCATCTGTACAGCCTGCAGAACATTGCGACCGGCCAGATCAATGGCCGCAGCTCGCTCAAAAGCCAGAGGAATATTGGCCCGTTCCGCCGCAATCAGGGCATCCACAACCCGGTCCACATTGCCTCCGGCCAGAAAATGGGCCTCCAGCTGGTTGACACTGAGGTCCAACCCGGCTTTACGAGCCTTGATCAGAGGGTTGACAATCTGGGCCGGCGGTACCCGGCGCAGCCGCATCCCGATCAGGGTAATAATTCCCACCGGCACTCCAGAAGCCAGGGCACTAATCCACAAACCCAGGGGAATAAAACTAAAAACAACGATGATGATAAAAAAGAGCAAAACAAAACTCAATCCCAGCCCAAGACCTGCTATTTGGGGTAAATACATACTTCCATCCTCTCCTTTCCCTGTTCTTTTACAATTATATCCGATTTGTTATGCATATAACAACCATTTTTTGTCTTGCGCAGAGAACAGCACTGGTATATAATAAAATCAAACAGAAAGATCATTCGGTGGAGGTTACGAGTTTGAAGAAAACGACGCCCGATACGGAGATCAAAAACAAAATTTACAATGTAGCGCGAAAACTGTTTGTGGAAAAAGGCTATCATCGTACCAGTATTCCCGATCTGGTCAGGGCGAGCGGCGTCAGCATCGGAGCTATCTACCACCACTTTCCCTCCAAGGAAGAACTGGCCCGAACCATCCATGAAGATGCGGTAAACCTGTTTCTGAACAAATATGACTGCTATGTTCGCCCCCGGCAATCAGGGCGCGAAAAGGTGAGATATTTTGTCAAAATGATGTTTGAATGGGCGGACACGGATTTGATCACCGTAAATTATCTATTACACGCCCGTCCCCCGGAAGTGCTTAACTGTAATTTTACTATCTGTACCGCTGAAGGTTTGGAAGCGGTCAAAGAAATTATCAGCTGTGGTCAGGCTTGCGGTGAGTTCAAACCTGTTAATCCCATATTGCTGGCCGCCATGGTTTCCGGCCCCATTATGAGAATGATCGAACTGAAAACTGACGGTGTCATTACCGAACCGTTGAGCAACCTGATAGATGAGACAGCGGAACTTATTTTCTCTGCCCTTAGAGCTTAAAATATTTTTCACATATACAGAAAGATTATTCTTTCTGTATATGTGATTAAATACACAATCAATACAAGCGGAGGAGGTAGAATTATGCAAACCCTAAAAGACCTTTTTGGTAACCGTTTTCGGGACAATCAACTGGAACGGCTTTTGTACAGCCATGACGTCGGAGTGCTGCCAGCAGCAGTGAAAAAAACCTTCAATTCCATGCCTTCTGCAGTAGTGCAGCCGGAAAACAAACAGGAATTAATCGATTTAATGAAGTGGGCCAATGAAACCAGAACTCCGTTAATCCCCCGCGGTGCCGCTACATCAGGCTTCGGCGGAGCCATTCCCACCAAAGGCGGCGTAGTAGTGGACCTGATCCGCATGAAAAATATCATCGCTTTTGATCCGGAGCAACAAACTGTTACTGTCGAGCCAGGTATTGTCTGGGAAGAGCTGGATAGTTTTCTTGCCTCCCGCGGATATACCCTCAGGCTATATCCCTCCAGTTATCCCGGTTCCACTGTTGGCGGTTGGACAGCTCAAGGAGGAACAGGACTGGGCAGCTATCGCTACGGCAGTTTTAAAGATAATCTGGTGGAGGTAAAAGCCATCCTTGGCGATGGCACAGAAAGAACATTCTCTCTGCAAGACCTGGATTTGATTTACGGCCTGGAAGGTATCACCGGAATTATTTACGAAATTACTTTGAAAGTAATGAAGCAAAAAAATGATTTTCCCCTTGCCGCAGTATTTAGCAATCTTTTGCCCTTACCCGAGCTTGTCAAAGAACTGGAAAACCATAATCTTCCTGTCTGGAACATAACGGTGCTGACACCAGAATTTATCGCCTTACATCAAAGCGCTACCCGGGAAAAGGTGTTACCAGAGGATAAATACCTGGTCAATATTGTTTTATCCTCTCCTGATGAAAAACAGGTCGATATAGCGCAAACACTGATTGCCCGGGCCGGTGGTCAGTTGCTTTCTTCCGAAGCTGCTCACCATGAATGGAATAACCGTTTCTATACCATGCGCCTGAAAAGACTGGGGCCTTCCCTGATTGCGTCAGAAGTAATAGTACCCCTGGCAAAAGCCGCTGAATTTATTGGTGAAGTGGAACACAAATTCAAAGGAGAATTTGCTTTCGAGGGTACTTTCGTCGGGCAAGATGCCATTACCTTTTTAGGTCTGATGCCGGCTGATGAACGCAAACTCAATTTCCCTCTGCTCTATGCCAATTCCCTGATCATCAATGACATTGCCACCAAACTGGGGGGTAAAATTTTCGCCCTGGGCATGTACTTTACCGATTACGCCGAACAGTTACTGGGAAGTAACCTGTTAAAACAGCTAGTGAAGTTCAAGCAAGAAACCGATCCCCAGGGCATCCTTAACCCCGGAAAAATTCTTCCCCCCGGTCTGGATAAAAATTCACCCCTTAAGGTGTTAAATACCGCCATGAAAGGTGCTACCATGGGTAAATCCCTATTAGGCGGGTTAACCAGCCTGCTCGGCGGAAATTCGGCTAAAGATCATATCGAGGAAAAAGCCAAAGGTCCCTTTTCCGGTGCTGTGCTGGCCGAAAGTTACATTTGCGCCCAATGCGGTTTCTGCCGTACTAACTGCACCGTATTTATGCCCGACCCCTGGGAATCCAATTCACCTAGAGGAAAGTGGTATATCCTGAACGAATATGCCAAAGGCAATATCGATCTGGATGAGACAGCAGTGACCGCCCTGTTTAACTGTACTACCTGTAAAAAATGCGATCTGGTCTGTCAGACCCTGTTACCCAATGCCCACCGGTGGCTGGAAATGCGACCTGCCGTCTATCAGGCCGGTTTTATCAACACCGGGCTTGAGTTAGTAAAAGATAATGTAGTTAACAGCGGTAACTTCTGGGGCGTACCGGCAGAAACCAAAAGCTGGATTACCCCTGAAATCAAGTACGAGGAAGAAGGGGAAATAGCCTACTGGCCAGGCTGCTGGGCTTCCATCATCATGAAAAACATGCCGCAGAATATTGCGCGCATTATGAACAAAGCAGGAGTGCCTTTCGTCTATCTTGGTGCTGATGAAGGATGTTGCGGACTTTATCATGCTTTAGGTGGGTATATGGAAGAGTTCGGGGCCAAAGTTAAGGCCAACTATGAAAATCTGAAAAAACGAGGGGTTAAAAAATTACTCCTGTCCTGTCCCGGCTGTTTTGCCACCTTTACGGAAAATTATCCGGAGATGGCTCACCATCTGGGAATTGACTGGGATATTGAAACAGAACACGTGACGGTTTTCCTTAACCGCTTGTTGCAGGAAGGAAAATTGCGCTTCACCAAACCCATCAACGCTAAAGTTACTTACCATGATTCCTGCCACTGCGGGCGCTGGTTTAATATTTATGAAGAACCACGGGCAATCTTGAAAGCCATTCCCGGGATTGAACTGATTGAAATGGAGCATAACCGCGAAAAAGGCCTTTGTTGCGGTCTGGTCGCTTCCTTCCAATCCATTCCCACTGTGGGCTATTCCGGACAAAAACGGATTAATGAGGCCACAGCCACCGGAGCCGAGTACATTGTAACCAACTGTGCCGGTTGTGGCTCACAAATGAACTTTACTTCCAATATGCTCAACGCCAACGTCAAGCAAAAAGATATCACCGATTTGGTAGCTGAAGCCATGGGAATTGAAGAAATCTATGACCCAACAGCTGCGATTGCAAGCTATATGGAAGCCGCCATCAAACTGTTAACCCCAGCCTGCATAATGCTGAAACAGAAATACCATAAATAAAAAAGGCTATGAGAAAACCCGAGCCTTTATGGCCCGGGTTTTTCTTTTCTCACTACAATCCTTTGTCCCTCGACCTTGATTACTGTCACCTTTACACCTCCGGGGAGGTACTCCCCTTCTGAGACTACATCCACCACCTGGCCAGCTATTTCCACCTTGCCCGCCGGACGCAAAGGCGTCAGCGTCAGCCCGCTTTTTCCCACTAGTTTCTGCCAGGAAGGATCAGGGGCCAGATAACCGGCTTTGCTTTCCTGGTTATCGGTGAGAATGAGCTGATTCAGCAATCTTTTTTCTTCCATCCGCCGCCAGGCCCAGTAGAGAACAACGGCAGCAACCAGAATGGCCAGAGCCAGAGCAGCCAGCACCGCTCCCGGGGCATGCAGGGCCAGATAAAGGGCAAAGAGCATGAACAGGATACCCGCCAGTCCTACCAGCCCAAAACCAGGGATAACCAGGATTTCCACCAGTAAGGCCAGGAACCCGATCATGAAGATCAATAGCGCTTCCCAGCCGTTAAGATAAAACGCAGGATAAGGCAATTCCCTCTCCCTCCCTCTAGGTGAGCAATCGACTGAAATAGCCAATGAATTTTTTAATATCATCAAGATTTTCAGTAATTATCTGATATAGCTCTTCCGGTGTTATATCAATGTAACCATGAGCCATACGATTGCGATATCCGGCCAGCCCTTTAACTCTTTCTGCAAAATCCGCCGGAATTACCCCCAGCTTACCCAGTTCATCAATAATTTCCCGATAGGTACCCGGCCTTTTCTGTCCATTTTTGACAATAATATGTGAGCCAGCATCCAGAATTATATTTAAAGCAATATATAGATTGGCAAACACGATATCGCTATTGCGTTTGTCTGCTAAAAATTCCTCTTTACTCAGCTTTGCCATTTCAGCAAGATTAAAATATCTTTCCTTTAAATTTTCTAAATAGGCAAACAGGCGCGTTGAATTATAGACCACTTTCACCACCTCCGAACTCTTCCTTCAGGTTTTCCAGTAAATCCCTGGTCATTTGTTGCCAGACTGGTTCAAAATCCAGCCAGCGACGAACCACCATTTCCTCGAAATCAGTCCGGAAGTCCCAGTCAGTTTCAAAAATGACTTTACCATCATATACTATTTCCTTCTGCAAAACCAGAGGGGCATCATGTAAAAAAACAATGTCAACTTTATCAGTTTTCAGGATACCCGTAACATCAGCAATTAAGCTCATTTTTTCCTGCAACCCTGGATATGGTTGCTTAAATAAAAGAGCCAGGTCCCAGTCGCTATCCTCTCTGGCCTCACCGCGCGCCCGTGACCCAAACAGCCAGACCGCCACTACTTTATTTTTTTTCCACAATGGATGTAATAAAGCCAGTTCTTCCATCCTTCTCACCGCCTTTGCTACCATTATACCTGAAACAGGGGAAAAATGCCATTTTTTCAAACTTTCCATTGAATAATCATTCAAGCCCGTTCACCCAAATTTTCAAATTGTTTGTCAATTCTACTATATACCATTTATATGCTCATAACTTCCATTCAGGATTTATTTTTTATTATTACCGGAAATTGTACCGCTTTTTTTCTCTTTATGGCTTACAATTGATAACAGGAAATAACAAATTCAGGAGAGCTCTCCGGAAGGCAGGGGCCCGCCTTCCTCAAAACAGGAGGTGTGTGAAATGGCTAATTCATCCCGCGGCTGGGTTGTGACCCTGGCCGGGACGGGTATCAATCTGGCCCTGGGCGTGCTATATGCCTGGAGCGTCTTTGCCAAAACTTTAACTGAACAGTGGAACTGGAGCAAAACCCAATCCTCTTTACCTTATACCCTGGCCATTCTGGTTTTTGCCCTGATGATGATTCCCGCCGGGCGCTGGCAGGATAAAGCCGGCCCCCGAATTGTAGCTACGGTCGGTGGCATCTTGACTGGTAGCGGCCTGATTCTGGCCAGCTTTTTCGATTCAGTAATGGGGATCACCATTTCTTTCGGCCTGTTAGCCGGGGCCGGCATAGGCCTCGGTTATGCCGCCGCCACCCCCGCTGCCGTCAAATGGTTTCCCCCGGAAAAGAAAGGCTTGATCACCGGGATTGTGGTCAGCGGTTTTGGCCTTGCTTCCGTCTATATCGCCCCATTGACCAACTACCTGTTAAAAGTATATGGAATCAATGATTCTTTCCGGATCCTGGGCATCGCCTTTCTGCTGGTCGCCACCCTGCTGGCCCAGCTGTTGACTAACCCGCCCGCTGATTACAAAGCTCCCGTGGCCAGCCCTGCGGGCAAACCCCAGAATACTGCTCCTGCTGTTAATGACTACAGCTGGCAGGAAATGCTGAAAACCCGGCAGTTCTATTTGCTCTGGCTCATGTTTGCCTGCGGCTCCCTTGCCGGGTTAATGATTATCGGCCATCTTTCCAAAATCGCCAAGGTTCAGCTCAATATCCAGTGGGGTTTTGCCCTGGTGGCTCTGCTGGCCATTTTCAATGCCGGAGGGCGAATAATTGCCGGGATCCTCTCTGATATTATCGGCCGTACCCGCACCATGCTGCTGGTCTTCGTGCTGCAGGCAATTGTCATGAGCCTGTTCGCCAAACTGAACACTCTGTCCCTGCTGGCCGCCGGCGCTGCCCTGGTTGGCTTCAATTACGGGGCCTGTCTCTCCCTCTTCCCCTCTGCTACCGCTGACTATTTCGGCACCAGAAACCTGGGGCTGAACTACGGGATTGTTTTCACCGCCTGGGGGGTAGGCGGTATGGTGGGACCGTTACTGGCAGGCTGGGTAGCCGATACCACCGGCACTTATACTTATGCCTATTATATCGCTGCCCTGCTCTGCGTCCTGGCCGCCGGCCTGTCTCTGGTGACGCGGGCTCCCCGCTCTGTCGCCCTTTTAGGCCAGGAAGAAAAACATGTGGCTTAGTCTTACTGGAGGGGGCTTCTAGCCCCCTTTTCTGTTACAAAGTTAAAAGCCAGGAGACTCCTGGCTTTTGGCAGGACTAATTAAATTGATTAAGGTTCTTGTCCAGGCAGAAAAGCTACGGCTACTGCTACCTTCGCCGTTCGGGACTTCCACCCTATAGACAACGCCCATGCCGGGCGCACATCAAAAGCCCGGGATCTTCGATCCCGGGCCTGTTTTTATCCCAGATATTCCTTAACCAGCTGATTGACCAGTTTGCCATCGGCCCGGCCTTTAATTTTCGGCATCAGATATCCCATGACCTTGCCCATTTCCTTAGGCCCCTGGGCCCCGGTAGCTGCGATGGCTTCCTGGATCAGTTGCCGTAACTGGTTTTCATCCAGCTGTTCTGGCAGGTAAGGCAGCAGGACTGCCACCTCTGCTTCCAGCTGCTGGACGATATCCTCACGGCCAGCCTTGCGGTACTCCTCCATGGCATCCCGCCGCTGTTTGACTTCACGGGCAATGACTTCGATGATTTCCTCTTCCGTCAATTCCCGCTTTTTTTCAATTTCTGCGTTCTTGATAGCTGATTTGGCCATGCGAATGGTGGAGAGGCGGACTTTCCCGGCTTCCTTGGCTTTCATGGCCTCTTTCATATCAGCTGTCAACCGCTCTAACAGGGACATAAGGTAACCCCCTTAATTAGCGGAACTTACGCTTTCTGGCAGCTTCGGACTTCTTCTTCCGTTTAACACTGGGTTTTTCATAGTGTTCCCGTTTTCTCACTTCAGAAAGAACCCCGGCCCGCTGGCAGGATTTCTTGAACCGCCGCAGGGCGCTGTCCAGGGATTCGTTTTTACCCACGCGAACTTCAGACATCTGTTTCCCTCCCCTCCACTGGCACCCTAGCGCTAATTAAGCGCCTTGCCTATTATATCCTACAATACAAAGGGGTGTCAATAACCCCATTTAACCCGGCGGCCAGCCAAAGGGACGCCCGGCTAACAGGTGGTAGTGGAGGTGGAAAACAACCTGACCCGCATCCTTCAAATTATTGGTTACGAGTCGAAAACCCTTTTCCTACAAACCCAGGTCCTTGGCAACCCGTCCGGCGACAAGCTGAAGGTGTCCCAACAGTGCTTCGTCAACTTCATCCGCAGCCAGCAAATGAGGGATGTGCTGCTTGGGAATAAGCAAAAGATGAATGGGTGCCACCGGGTTAATATCGTGGAAAACCAGCACTTTTTCATCTTCATATACTACTTTGGCCGGGATTTCCCTGTTGACGATCTTGCAAAAAATGCAGTCCTGCATAGTACACCTCCTTCCGCCGAATACTGGTTGCAACACTATATAATTCGCTATTTACTACAACAAATCCTGCTTATTGTCGCAAAAAATTTACAATCTTTCCCCAACCAGATAATCTCCACGCCATCCGATGAGGCGAACAGAAATTAGCTGTCCTCTTTCCTCTGGCCGGGCTGGTAACAAAACCCGTAAATAATTGGCGGTCAGGCCTTCCCAGAAACCATCTTTATATTCCTGTTCCACCAGCACTGCCTGGATTGTTTCAAGAAAACGCTGTCCATAATTGCGGGCCAGCTGTCGTCCCAGCTGGTTTAACTCTTTCACCCGCTTTTCCTTCACCGCTGCCGGAACCTGGTCTGTCCGTTCTGCAGCAGGAGTTCCCTGACGTGGTGAGTAAGGGAAAACATGCAAGCGGGCAAAACCCATCTGGCTGATAAAGTCTTTAGTTGCGGCAAAGTGTTCCCCTGATTCCCCGGGAAATCCCACAATCACATCGGTAGTTATAGCCGCCTGGGGCAAAAATTCCCGCACCACTCCCAGCAGGCGGGCATACTCATAGGTGCTGTAATGGCGGTTCATTTCCCTTAAGGTTACATCACAGCCGCTTTGCAGGGGGATATGTAGATGGGGACAAACCTGTGGATAATCTGCCATTATCTCTAACAAGGCCGGTGTCAGGTCAGTGGGCTCAATAGAGCCCAGGCGTAAACGGCGTATGCCTGTTTCCCGGCAGATTTTTTCCACCAGCCAGGCCAGGTCGCCCTCGCCGCCTTCCCGGCCATAAGCCCCGATACAGATACCGGTCAAAACCACTTCCTGATAACCCCGTTCCACCAGGGCCTGGATTTCCGCCAGCACCCGGACTGGCTCCCGGCTGCGCTGGGGTCCACGGGCATAGGGGATAATACAATAACTGCAGAAATTATTGCAGCCTTCCTGGATTTTGACAAAAGCCCGGGCCCGCCCCTCCTCTAGAACGGGAGCGATTTCCTCAAAAGCCGCTGCTTCCATGATATTCTCCACCCGGGCCAGAGGTTCCGTACCGGCGCGGGCTTCTTCCACCAGCTGCACCAGCTGCTGGCGGTCGCGGGTGCCCACTACCAGGTCTACACCCTCGATGGCCAGCACTTCCCCCGGAGCCGTTTGGGCATAACAGCCAGTCACCACCACCAGCCCACCCCGGCGGGCAGCCCGCCGGATCAACTGGCGGCTTTTGCGGTTGCTGAGATGGGTAACAGAACAGGTATTGATGATATAGACATCTGCCGGTTGTTCAAAATCCACTACCTGGTAGCCGGCCTGACGAAAGAGGGAGGCCATGGCTTCACTTTCATACTGATTGGTCTTGCAGCCCAGAGTAGCAAAAGCTACTGTTCGTTCAGCCATTAGGCTCACCTCCCAGGTCGCCCCAGAGATACTGGATCAGACTGATTGCAGTGATAGCCGCCGTTTCTGTGCGCAAAATCCGAGGCCCCAGGTTGATGCTGATGGCCCCCTTTTCCAGGGCCGCTGCTGCTTCCTCCGGGGTTATCCCTCCTTCAGGGCCAATGATGACAAAGACGCGGCGGGGGCCAGGAACCGGCAGAGTAGCAGCCAGCTGCCTTAACCCCCGGCTTTGCTCTTCTTCCCAGGGCAGAAGTAGCAGGTCCCCTGCCTGGATTTGCAGCCAGAGCTGTTCCCAGGTTGCAACTGGGTCCACTTCCGGCACCAGCCCACGGCGGCATTGTTTGGCCGCTTCCCGTACGATCTTGCGCCAGCGTTCCACCCGTTCTGCGGCTTTATTGCCTTCCAGCCTTACTACCGTCCTGGCCATAACCAGGGGGATAAAGCGCTTGACCCCCAGCTCTGTACCTTTCTGCAGTACCAGCTCCATTTTTTCCCCTTTGGGTAGCCCCTGAACCAGACAGATTTCCAGAGGGGATTCGGATAGGTCAGGCTGACGCTCCTGCCTGCGGGCAAGCACCCTATCTTTAGCAATTTCCACAATTTCCCCGGAATATACATAACCATCACCGCAGACGGCCTCCAGCAGCTCTCCCGGTTTGGCCCGCAGCACCCGGGCCAAATGGTAGGCATCGTCCCCGGTGATGGTAATATACTGTTCACCGATTTGCTCTGGTTGGACAAAAAAGCGGGTCATCTCCTATCTCCTTTCGGCCAGCATAGCTACCCAGCCGCTATCCCGCCAGGTTTCCACTATAGTCAGGCCACTGACCTCCAGGGCAGCCCTGACCTCCTGTTCCCTTTCCTCGATAATGCCGGAACAGAGGAACCGGCCACCAGGCAGCAGGTGTTCCTTTACTGCCGGTGTAACCATGATGATGATATCAGCGATAATGTTGGCGATAATCAAATCCGCGGGCTCGGCCACTGTATCCAGCAAATTGCCTTCTTCCACCCGGACAATATGGGTGACATCATTCTGGTCGGCATTTTCCCAGGCCACCTTGACCGCCGTTTCATCCAGATCGATGGCCAGGACATCTTCTGCCCCCAGTTTAGCGGCCACGATGGCCAGCACGCCAGAACCGGTGCCCACATCATAGACAACTCTGGGACCGGGGAAAAGTTTTTCCAGGGCCCGGATACACATGGCAGTAGTGGGATGGGTTCCAGTGCCAAAGGCCATCCCCGGATCCAGTTCTACCACGATCTCCCCATCCTGAGCCTGATAATCCTCCCAGGTGGGTTTGATCACTATCTTCTCTCCTATTTTTTCCGTTTTAAAATATTTTTTCCAGGAGGTCGCCCAGTCCTGGTCATCAACCAGGGAAAAGGCCAGTTCACAATAGAGTCCGGGCAAATGATAATGTTTCAGGTCATTGACCGCCCGCTTCACATCTTCCACCTGGGCGGCCAGCTTTGTTCCTTCGGGCAGGTAAGCCTTGACCACCACCAGATCGGGATCACCCGCCTCTTCCTCGGGAAATTCATAATAATCCCAGCGTTTCTCCTCAATGTATTGCCATTTCAACTGCGGGTCTTCGATGATTACTCCATTGGCTCCAGTCTCATGTAGAATATTGGCTACCGCTTCCACTCCATCCCGGTGGACAGTCACCTGAATTTCCTGCCACTTCATTTGCCCAACCTGGTTCAAAAAACTTGACTGTTTTTATCTCCAGCCAAGTTGGCCCCCAGACCAGGATTTCGCCTCCTTTCCGAATACTTGATTTGCCCCCGCGGGGC
>NZ_BDLR01000080.1:0-201 GCF_002049395.1 Carboxydocella sp. JDF658
AGGAAAAGAAAGCAACAGCGATTCCCTGAGTAGCGGCGAGCGAAAGGGGAGGAGCCTAAACCATACCTGTGTAAACCTGCCGGTGTTGCAGGTATGGGGTAGAGGGGCAAATCAGGCAGCGCGGCAGAGCTGCCGGGGAGTAAGAAACCTTATCTATAGGCGAAGAGGACTGGAAAGTCCCGCGACACAAGGTAAAAGCCC
>NZ_BDLR01000081.1:0-1137 GCF_002049395.1 Carboxydocella sp. JDF658
TGGCGGTATTTGTCCTTTAAATCAGCCAGCAAATGGCCGATAGCCAGCAAAGCCATCTGGCCCTCCAGCTGCTTTTCCTTTTGCTGATACTTCTTCTCCAGTTTTTTTAATTTGCTGACCATTTCCACCAGCTTTTCCTGCAGATACGAGGAATCCTTTTCCAGATCCCGTCGCGTTCCTGGATCCAGCTTGTTGTATTCCTCCTCGGTCAGGGGTTCCCCGTTCAGCAGGGGTACGGAAACAAACCCTTCACTGGTGCGATGGAGGGAAAATCCTTTCTGGTTGGCCATTTTCTCCAGTTGCTGATAAAGCAATTCGCTTTCCTGTTCAAATTGCTGCCAGAGCAGGGTTTTCTTTTTCTGGCTGTTTTCACTGTCAAAGGCTTTGGGTACTTCTTTTTTCAGACTGTTTACCATGTCTTCCATATCCCTGACAAACTGCTTGCCCAGTCCGGCCGGTAGAGAAATAGCCCGGGGCTGACTGGGTTTCTTGAAATTATAGACATAGCACCAGTCCTGGGGACGGGGTTCCTGGGCTGCCTGGCCTTCAATTACCTTACGGGTATAAGTGAGTTTTCCCGTCCCTGTTTCTCCAGCCACGAAAATATTGTAACCAGGACGCCGGATTTTCAAGCCGAATTCCAGGGCTTGCTTGGCCCGCTGCTGTCCGAGCACTTCTCCTACCGGCTCTACCTCTGTCGTATCCCGAAAAGGTAACTTGCTGGCATCGCAAGGACGCCGTAACTGGCGGGGCGTTAGTTTCAAAGACTCCTGGTTCATGCTCTCCCCTCACTTTTTCTTTTATTTACAAAACCCGGGCTTTTTGCCGGAATGTCTTCCTTGTATTGTATAAATCTGGTACAATATAGCTATGGAACAGAAATATAGACATAAACGTGCATCCGTTTTGACCACATCGTGAACAGGGGGTGATTGAGCTGGCACGCAAAAAGAAGTTCAGTAACGGTATGCCAACGCAGACTCTCACTGCCAGGGCCAAAGCCATCAACCTTTCCGACCGGGACGCCCTGCTCCTGAAAAAAAGATACTCTCAGCACCGTGACTTTTAAACAGAACGCTTTCGAAATACTGCCGGACAACCGGGTGCGCCTGAAGCTGCCCAAAACCTACGGCAGGC
>NZ_BDLR01000082.1:0-8949 GCF_002049395.1 Carboxydocella sp. JDF658
AATATGTCCCCATGGGTGGTCCCTGGGGTGGTGATGGTGGCAAAGGCGGAGATGTTATCCTGGTAGTGGATGAGGGGTTGCGTACCCTCATCGATTTTCGCTACCAGAAGCATTACAAGGCGGAACGGGGCGAAAACGGCGGCACCAAGAACATGCATGGCCGCAAGGGTGAAGACCTGCTTATCCGCGTACCCCCTGGAACCGTGGTCCGGGATGCTGACACCGGAGCCTTGCTGGCTGACCTTACCGAACACGGCCAGCGGGTGGTAGTAGCCAGAGGCGGCCGGGGTGGCCGGGGCAATACCCGTTTTGCCAGCAACAAAGACAAGTGCCCAGCCTATGCGGAAAAAGGCGATCCGGGCGAAGAGCGCTGGCTGTTGCTGGAGCTGAAACTGCTGGCTGATGTGGGGCTGATCGGGTATCCCAATGTGGGCAAATCCACCATCATTTCCCGGGTTTCCGCCGCCAAACCGGAAATTGCCAATTACCACTTTACCACCATTGTCCCCAATCTGGGGGTGGTCAAGGTGGGAGAGGAAAGTTTTGTCATGGCCGATATTCCCGGTCTGATTGAAGGGGCCCATACCGGTGCTGGTCTGGGCCACGAATTCCTGCGCCATACGGAGCGAACCCGCCTGCTGGTACACGTGCTGGATATCGCCGGGTCGGAGGGACGGGACCCCTTGCAGGATTTTGCCGTCATCAACCGGGAGCTGGCCCTGTACAGTGAGCGGCTGGCCCGGCGTCCCCAGGTGATTGCGGCCAACAAGATGGACTTACCGGGAGCCGAGGAAAACCTGGCCCGCCTGCGCCAGGAACTGGGGGAGCAGTACCCTGTATTCCCCGTATCCGCTGCGACCGGACAGGGCCTGGATGAACTGGTAAAATATCTGGCCCGGCGTTTGCCGGAATTGCCGCCGGAAGAAGCGGTGGAGGCGGTAGAACCGGAGGAGGTCAAGGTCACCCGGGTGGAAGAGACGGAGCCCTTTACCCTGAAGCGGGATGAGGAGGGCGTTTGGGTAATCGGCGGCCAGGAAGTGGAGAAGCATTTCCATCGCACTGACTTCAACAATGAGGCAGCAGTACGCCGCTTCCAGAAAATCCTGGAGGTGCTGGGCGTGGATCGGGCTTTGCGGGAAGCTGGCATCCAGGAAGGGGATACTGTCAGGATTATGGATATGGAATTTGAATGGCAGGAGTAAAGCCTGCCTTTTTATTTTCTAACGTAAAAAATAATTATCCGCCGACGTAATAAATAATATATAATCCAGATGGAGGCCAGAGCGGTAACAGGCCATGGAATACTGATTAAATGCCAGTGCTGCGGTACTAGTATACCAAGGCTGACCAGGAGAGGTAAAATTACCGGGAGAGCGCAATGGAGTAGGTGCCAGACAACAGTCACAACAGCCAGGATAAATCCGAAAAAACCGTTTTTTATCATTGGACTTACCTCCTTCCATAAAATAATATTAGCTGGGATTGGAAACGATGTATGCAGATGATAACTACCGGGGTGGAGAGACCCTTTTTTTTATGGTATAATATAAGCCAAACTTAAACGAATGAGGTGCAAAATTCATGGTATTGACAGGGAAACAGAAACGCTATCTCCGGGGATTGGGCAGTTTAGAACCCGTCACCGTTCAGATTGGTAAAGGTGGGGTCACTCCCACTGTCATTCAGCAGCTGGATGAAACTCTGGAGGCCCGCGAGCTGGTCAAGGTCCGGGTGCTGAAAAACTGTCTCGAAGAAAAGGAAGACATTGCTCGCCGGCTGGCAGAAGGTACCGGGGCCGAGCTGGTACAGATGATCGGGCACAATCTCCTCTTCTATCGACCGGCCCAAAAGCCGCAAATTCAATTACCCGGATAAGCGATTTACGGTGTGGAGGGGAGCAAGATGGTTGAGGAGAGAAAGAGATATCTGAAGCAGGTAAAAAGGGTAGTTGTCAAGGTTGGTTCATCTACCTTGACCCACAGTAGCGGGCGGCTCAACCTGCAGCACATGGAGGCGCTGGTGCACCAGCTGGCTGATTTACATAACCGGGGTTTACAGGTGATTCTGGTTACTTCCGGAGCAGTAGGGGCCGGGATCGGCAAGCTGGGTTTGAAACGACGGCCTCGCACCATCCCGGAAAAGCAGGCCGCGGCTGCGGTGGGACAGGGGATATTATTGCATATGTATGAAAAATTGTTCGCCGAATATGGTCAGACGGTGGCCCAGATTCTCCTGACCCGGGAGGATGTGGCCCATCGTTCCCGGTTTCTGAATGCTCGCAATGCCCTGTTTACCCTGCTGAAGCTGGAAGTAATTCCAATCATAAATGAAAATGATGCGGTGGCGGTGGAGGAAATCAAGTTCGGGGACAATGATACCCTTTCCGCCCTGGTGGCCAGTCTGGTGGAAGCTGATCTGCTTATTTTGCTTTCCGATATCGCTGGCCTGTATGAGGCTGATCCGCGCAGCCAGCCTGATGCCCGTTTGCTCAACTGGGTAGCGGAGATTACCCCGGAAATTGAGGCTATGGCCGGGGGAGCGGGGACCCAGCTGGGTACCGGAGGAATGGCGACTAAAATCCAGGCAGCCAAAATCGCTGTTTCTTCCGGAACGGCTATGGTAATTGCTGATGGTTCCCGGCCCGGAGTGATTCAGGATATCCTGGCCGGAGAGGAGGTTGGCACCTGGTTTAAACCCCAGGACCATCCCCTGCAGGCCCGTAAGCGCTGGATTGCCTTCAGCCCTGGTGTGAAAGGGCGGCTGGTAGTGGATGACGGTGCTGTCCGCGCTCTGGTTAAGGGGCGCAAGAGTCTGTTAGCCAGCGGCTTGCTAGCGGTAGAGGGCAGCTTCAGCGAGGGACAGGTGGTAACGGTGGTGGACCGGGAAGGACGGGAGATCGCCCGGGGACTGGTCAACTACAGTGCTACTGAGCTGGAGCAGATCAAGGGTCTGAAAACCGAGGCGATTGAACGGCTATTAGGTCATAAAAACTATGATGAAGTGATTCACCGGGATAATCTGGTGGTTTTATAGGGAGGGTATAGGATGGATGTACGGCAGTATGTAGTGGAAAAAGCCAAACTGGCCCAGAAGGCGGCCCGGCAGCTGGCAGCTGCCAGCACTGATGTCAAGAATGCAGCCTTACTGGCCATGGCCGAGGCTTTGCAACAGCGGTCAGATGAGATATTGCGGGCCAATGCCCAGGATATGGAGGCAGGACGGCAGAAGGGGCTCTCCCAGGCCCTGCTGGATCGGTTGTTGTTGACGGAAAAGCGCATTGCCGACATGGCAGAAGGGTTACGCCAGGTAGCCGCTTTGCCGGATCCGGTTGGGGAAGTGGTAAAAATGTGGACCCGCCCCAATGGGTTACAGATCGGACAAATGCGGGTGCCGCTGGGTGTAGTGGGCATAATCTATGAGGCCCGGCCCAATGTCACGGTGGATGCGGCTGCTCTCTGCCTGAAAACCGGCAATGCTGTGCTTTTGCGTGGCGGCTCGGAAGCCATTCATTCCAATACCGCCATTGCCCGGATTATTTCCCGAGCGGCCCGGGAGGTGGGTCTGCCGGAAGGGGCTATTCAGCTGATAGAAATCACTGACCGGGAAGCGGTCAATGTTATGTTGCGTTTAAATGGCTATCTGGATGTCCTCATTCCCCGGGGGGGTGCCGGGCTGATTCGCACGGTGGTGGAAAATGCCAGCGTGCCGGTAATTGAAACCGGGGTGGGCAACTGTCATGTTTATGTGGATGCGGAAGCCGATCTGGCCATGGCGGAGGAAATTGTGATCAACGCCAAAACCCAGCGGCCGGCGGTTTGCAATGCCATGGAGACTCTGCTGGTCCACCGGGAGGTAGCCGCCGAATTTTTGCCCGGCCTGGCAGAAAGGCTGACGGAGCTGGGGGTAGAGCTGAGGGGCTGTCCTGTCACCCGGAGTCTGGTGCCGGGGATTCAACCCGCTACTGAGGACGATTGGGCCACGGAATTTCTTGATCTGATTCTGGCCATCCGGGTAGTGGATTCCCTGGATGAGGCTCTGGAGCATATCTACCTGTATGGTACCAAACATTCAGAAGCGATTGTGACCAGCAACTATTTTACTGCCCGGCGCTTCCTGCAGGAAGTGGATGCGGCTGCCGTCTATGTAAATGCCTCCACCCGTTTTACTGATGGTTTCCAGTTCGGTTTCGGGGCGGAAATTGGGATCAGTACCCAGAAATTGCATGCCAGGGGGCCGATGGGATTGACGGAATTGACAACCATCAAGTATATTGTTTATGGTGAAGGTCAAATCAGGTAGTAAACGGGAGATATTTTTGTTTTTTGATAGTACATGACAGAACAAGTCTCTTTTCTGCTGCTCAGGGGGTATTTTTGGCGGTTGCCGGAAAAGAACTGGTCCGGACAGCCCTTTGTCGCTTATGCTGTTATTACAAATCGGCGACAAAGGGGTGAAAGGCCATGGTGTGCAAGAACTGTCAACTGTGTGGCAGGGAAGGGCAGGCTGACCTGGTCTGTAGCTGGATTCTGGCAGATGGGGAAGTAACAGAAGCCTGCTGGTGTGTGTGCAAAGATTGTCGCCAGCATCTAGAAGATCGGGTCTGGAGTGTTTATCGGGAATTGCTGGTAATGTGAGGCAAGGAGTGGACCATGGATAAGCGGGTTGCGGTGATGGGTGGGACTTTTGATCCCATCCATCTAGGCCACCTGGTGGTGGCTCAGGAAGTTGCGGATGAACTGGGGCTGGATCGGGTGCTGTTCGTTCCCTCCGGCCAGCCCCCCCATAAACAGGGGGCAAAAGTGACAGCGGCGGAACTACGGGCGGAGATGGTCAGGCTGGCCATAGCGGACAATCCCCGTTTTCAGCTCTGCCTGCTGGAGCTGGAAAGGCCAGGGCCTTCATATACATACGATACGGTTCGGCAGCTGCTGGACCAGGGGAATTACCAGGAGCTCTATTTCATCACCGGGGCCGATGCGGTGCTGGAGATTCTGACCTGGCACCGAGTGCGGGAATTGCTGGCCTTATGTCATTTTATTGCTGTGACAAGGCCGGGTTTTGAGCTGGAGCAATTGCGGGAGGTGCAGGGACGGCTGGGAACGCAGCTGGGACAGCGAATCCGGCCCTTTACAGTGCCCTCTCTGGCTATTTCCTCCTCGGACATACGGGCCCGGGTGGCCCGGGGGAAAAGCATCAAGTATCTGGTTCATCCCGAGGTAGAAAAATTTATTGTTAATAATAACCTGTACCGGTTTTAATTTGCTCACATACTTTGCGCCCACCATTCAAATACTAAACTTGCCTGAAAGGCAGACTTATTTTTGGAGAGGTGGGTTACCATGGTGACAACATTGTATGTAGGCAATTTGCCCTGGGCCATTAAACAGGATGACTTAATCCGGGCCTTTTCCCAGCATGGGGAAGTGCTGGGGGCCAGGATTATTACTGACCGGGAAACCGGGCGCAGTCGCGGTTTCGGTTTTGTGGAAGTCAACGATGCCGATGACGATCGCATGATTCAGGCGATGAACGGGGCCGAGCTACAGGGACGTACAATCACTGTAAATGAGGCCAAACCCAGGGAATTACAGTAAGTAAAAGAAGACTGTCGACCTTTACGTCGGCAGTCTTCTTTTAAAATTCTTTTTCAGCAATCTTTTCACAGGCCAGTTTTACTGAAATAAAGGTACCCTTTCCAGTATAGGAGATAAGCAATTGTTCACATTGATTAAAAACCAGCGGCAGACCTCTTCCCAGGGAGTTCCGGGTGGAAAAACCATTAATTAGGATGGATTGTGGCAATTTTTCCAGCACAAACCCTTTTCCCTCGTCTCTAATGGTAATAATGATGTTATAGCTATTATCTAACCCCCATTGTACATGGCCCCGGCCAGCATGCTTTACAACATTTGTGATTAACTCAGAAAAAACCACGGAATAGATCCTTTGCTTATGCGGTGGTACTAAAATTTTTGTCAGCCAGTTGCTAAACATTTGTCTGGCCTGAGATATATCAAAAACGCTTTGAATAAAAACTTTCGTGAAATAGGTGTAATCGAGTTCGTGGTGTTTAATTTCTTCATCGCTGATTAACTTTACCTTTCCGTTTGTGACATCCTCCAAAAAATTTTTATAAAGTGCTACTATATGTTTATACTGCCAATCATGGTGTCCTTCAGGGTTAAAAGTTTTCTCCCACCAATTAACGAAGCAATTTACTACCTGCGGGTCCCATTGTTTACCTGCTTCTTGAATTAATATCCCGATTGCCTGTTCCTGGGACATTCCTGGACGGTATACTCTGTCACTGGTCATTGCATCAAAAGCATCTGCCACTGCTAATATCCTGGCGCCTAAATCAATGGTTTCACCAACCAGGCCATAGGGGTAACCGCTTCCATTCCAGTATTCATGGTGCTGAGCAATGGCAGGCAATAGTTCCCGGAAACTTTCAAATCCTTCCAGAATACGACATGCTATTAAAGGATGCTGTTTAAGCAGGGTCATTTCTTCTTCTGTTAATTTATCTGGTTTTCTTAATATTTGGTCGGGTACTCCGATTTTGCCGATATCATGGAATAGTGCGGCCAGATAGATTTGTTCCACCTGTTCTTGTGGAAGATCCATTTCCAGGGCAATGATTCTGGCATACTCTGCTACTTTCTGGGAGTGATGTTTTGTATAACTGTCTTTTGCTTCAACAGCCTGGATGATTGTGTTGATCGCTGCAATCATGACTTCTTTGGTTGGTATTTCCGAGTATTTGGCAGCGAACAGGCTGATGTACTTGATATCCATTGAAATTGTATCCCCTTCCCTATTTTATTATCCATGAAATAGCAGATTAGCATTATAGCCAGCGGTACCATTTTTCCGGACTAGATTCTTAAACGTTTTGGGTTCAACAGTACGGATAGGAATTTGTTTGCCGCAATAAGAACAAATGATGCGGCGTTTGCCGGTAATTGGTTCTCTTTTGATGATCAGTGTCTGCATAGAGACGTGGAGATAACCACATTTGCATTCCAGTTCCATGAAAAGATACCCCCTTAAAAATAGAAAAAGCCTTTCCAGGAAAGCCCATGGAAAGGCAGAGCGTCTATATGCTCGCTGCTTTCCAGCTTCGGCAACCTGGCAATCATAGCCCCTGGAGGGGCCTTAGACCCATGGCTTTGCGCCCCCACCTTTCGATGGGTTTGCCTTTATCGACTGTTTTGCATTTTATTGTGTAACACAAATTTATTCTACTATATAATTTATTACAATTAAACTAAAAATGTCAATACTGGATAAAGAATATTTTAACATACATCCACCACTTGACCACCGGTAATAACCTGCAATTGCTCCAGGGTTACTGGCACAGCTGAATTGGGAGTACCGGCAGCAGCATAGACCAGCGGAAATCTCTGCATACTGATATCCAGATATACCGGCAGGGGCTGGGAGAGAGCAAAGGGACAAACTCCGCCAGCGGGATGGCCGGTATAGTGCAGGGCCTGTTCGGGGTTGGCAAAACGGATTTTGCGGGCTCCGGTCAGGGCCTTTAATTTTTTGGTATCCACCCTCAGGTCGCCACAGGTTACTACCAGCAGGGGTTGGTCATCAGCCAGGAATACCAGGCTTTTAGCGATTTGGGCCGGTGTCACCCCTAGCGCCCTGGCAGCCAGCTCACTGGTTTCGGTACTGACCTCAAACTCGATTACCTTTATTCCCAGCTGGAATTGATCCAGAAATTCCTGAATCCGTTGATGAACTGGATTTTGCAGGGTTTGTACCACCATCGTCTCCCCCTCATCTCCTTTTTTAGTGTCAGTATAAAGAAAAATGGGAGAAAATGCAAGGCACTCGCCAATTTTGCCTGTTTATGCTATAATGGGCGGAGAAAACTGTCAACAGGGGTTAACCGGGATGGAAGCAGTTATCTTTATCCAACAACAAGTAAAAGGAGAACGCTGGCAGCATATTGAAGGGGTGCGGCGGCAGGCCCGCCGTTTGGCCCTTACCCACGGACTGGAGCCGGAAAAGGCGGAACAGGCGGCCCTCTGGCATGATGTCGCCCGCGATTATCCTCCGGAGCGGCTGCTGGAACTGGCCCGGCAGCAGGGGCTGGAACTGGATGCCGACTGGCTGGCTGTACCCATGCTTTTACATGGGCCGGTGGGAGCGCAGCTGGCGGCTGAACAGGGGGTCAGGGACAAGCAAGTTTTGCAGGCTATTGCCCGTCATACCCTGGGCCATCCGGAGGCGACAGCTCTGGACAAGCTGTTGTTTGTGGCCGATATGATCGAACCGGGACGGGATTACCCCGGAGTGGAAGAATTGAGACTGCTGGCAGGCCGGGATCTGGAAGGGGCCTATCTGGCCGGGCTGGATCATACTCTCCGCTATTTGGTGGAGCGCCAGCAATACATCCATCCGCTGGCGGTTAGGGCCCGCAATGCCCAGTTACTAAGACTTAAGGCAAGGGAGGTAAAATAAGTGTCTGAGCAAGAGACCAGAAAGTTACTGGATTTGATTAAAGCCGGTGCCGAAGACAAGAAAGCCCGCAATATCACGATTCTGGAACTGGGTGAACTCTCAATTATGACCGATTATTTTGTCATCATGAGCGGTAATTCCACTACCCAGGTGCGGGCTATCGCCGATGGGATTGAAGAGAAGGTCAAGGAAGGCCTGGGGGTAATTCCCCTGCGGCGGGAAGGCCTGCGTTCTGGCCGCTGGATTTTGCTGGATTATGGTCAGGCGGTGGTGCATGTCTTTCTGGAGGAAGAGCGCCAGTATTATAACCTGGAACGTCTCTGGGGCGAGGCTAAGCGCCTTGACAGTTAAGCCGCTTTTCAGTATAATATCGGACAAAATGGTAATTTAATGGCGATGAAGGGGAAGAGTACCTTATTAGCCGGTTGACAGAGAGCCGCTGGCTGGTGGAAAGCGGTAACCGCCATA
>NZ_BDLR01000083.1:0-2584 GCF_002049395.1 Carboxydocella sp. JDF658
GGTGCTGGCTGCCTGTCAGTTTAAGCTCAGTTTTGGGGCGTTTACCTATCCACATCAGCTGATGCGCGTGATTTTGCTGGAACAAATCTATCGCTGGCAGAAAATCCGGCGCGGGGAGCCGTATCATAAATAAAGCTGGTGATAAAATGATAAAATTTAACAAAATTAATTTCCAAAAAATAAAACAACGATTGCCATTAACCAGTCAAATTTTTTCAAGATACAGTGAAGAAATAATTGCAGTATATCTTTTTGGGTCATTAGTAAAGGATAATATCAAGCCTTTAAGTGATATTGATCTGGCCATTTTATTTAATTTTAAATTGACTCAGACAGTAATGGTCGATTTAGAAAACCGGATATTTATCGAGCTTATAAGATTTCTAGAAACAGAAGAAATAGACGGGATTGTTCTCAACTACCAGCCAATAAGCAGACAATTTGCAGTCCTTAAGAATAAACAGATCCTATATTGTTCTGATCATAAAAAAAGAATAGATTTTGAAACAGGGGTAATCCTTAGTTATCTTGATTTTAAGCCCTACCGGGAGGAATTTAACCGGGAGTTTGTTAGGGCACTGGGGGGAAGGTAAATTGGATGAAAAGTTACTTAATCAAACAAGATTGCTAAAAAAATATATCAATCTGTTGGAAAAAGTTGCTCATACTGAAAAAAACGTTTTTTTAAAAGATGAAATTTTAACAGCTGCCGCTGAACGTTATTTACAGTTAGCTATTGAAACCTGCATCAATATAGGAAACCGAATAATAGCTTTAGAGTAATGGGGGAGCGCGAGGGGGCAGTAATCCCCCTCGATTCATTGAGGGGATACACGGACCCCCTCGCTCCGATATTTACAGAAATTTTATGTTATGTTATCATAATGGTATAAAGAAGAAAACCAGGATGTGATTGGATGCCTTTAATCACTCTCAAGGCGCAGGTCCACGCAGATTCTCAGACCGAAGCTGTTCTAAAAGACGCCATGTTCTGTGCCACCAAGGTCTACAACGGCCTCCTGTGGCACCTGCGGGAAGAGTACAAAGAAAACGGGAAAGTGAATATTTCTCGAAAGAACCTCAACCGCATCTTAAAGGAGCTACCCAGGGTCAAAGGGTATTACTCGATGTCAGTCCAGCTCACCCGTGATGAGGTACGGGAAGCATATAGGTCTTTCTTTGCTCTCAAGAAAAAGGGCCTCACACAACACAAGGCTCCCGGCTTCCGCCATAAAAATTATCTTTCCCCGCTCAAGTATGTCCAAAGCGGGTTCAGGGTAGATAAAAACAGAGTCACTCTGAGTCTGGGCACCAGCCGGGAAGATGGTGTAAAACAGGTTTCTTTCCGCATATCTCACCGTCCTGGTATTGAGTACGACCGGGTGCGGGAGCTTTCCATCACTTACGACAAGATTTCCGGGCAGATAGAGGCCTGTCTGGTGGTGGAGGTTAAGGCCCGTGAGAATAGCGGGACGGAGAGAGTAGCGGTGGACCTCGGGGAGACGGTCCTTATGGCCTGCGCCTTTGGCGATGGCATGGTAACGCTTTACTCCGGCAGGCTGGTCAAGGCCATAAGGCGGTACTGGCAGAAGGTACGGGCCAGCCTTCAACGGAATTCCCGGAGATGGGGACAGGTAGCGCACCGGGAGAAGAAGCAGGTAGAACAGTTACTGCACGTAGCCACGTCCCACTTCATTGCAGAGTGTGTGCGGCGGGGCGTGAAGGAGATAGCCATAGGTGACATCAACGGTATCCGTGAAAGCACCGACTATGGGGACCAGCTGAACCAACGTCTGCACGCCTGGCCGTACCGGAAGCTCATCAACATGCTCAAGTACAAGGGTGCTTTGGCGGGGATTGTGGTCCGGGACGACGTGAATGAGAGAGGTACGTCAGTCACTTGCCACGTCTGCGGGCGCGTCTTGTCCTCCAACCGGAAAAGCCGGGGGTTATACGAGTGTTCCTGCGGCTGGAGGGCGCAGGCGGACGTGAACGGGGCCTTGAACATTTTCGAGAAGAAGTACAAGGTATCTCCCATAAAGGGGAGTAGTGGCCGTGTGGCGTGGCCCGTGGTCCTGTCGTTCCGTTTGGGATGGCAAGGAGTCCACGAACCAAAGCGCGGGAATAAAGGCCTGCGTGCATCCGCTTGAAGATGCCCCTCAATTTATTGAGGGGAGGACGTCACAAACAAGCTTGTGCATGTCTAGTGGGAAATTGACCATGAAACGGTATATGAGATAATCACAAACAACCTAAGTGATTCAAAAGAGTTTTTAAATATTGTGGTCAGCTACCTACAAAAAAACTAAAATCCTTCCCCGCCTATTCAGCGGGAAAGGATTTTTTATAAAAAAATTAAGCAAGAAGACCCCCACCTCTATAGGTGGGGGATAAATTGCAAAAATAACACACAAAAAATGAAGAATTTTCCAAAATGGATATAATATAAACAAAATATATAATAATGCGCTATATGTATTTTTTGTAGCATCTCGGAAAGTCGATGATTGCATTGGGTAATGCTGGATAATTACTTCCAAATCGAACCTTGACAACTTCACATAGCAAAAGTAGCCATAAGGAA
>NZ_BDLR01000084.1:0-13930 GCF_002049395.1 Carboxydocella sp. JDF658
CCAGGACATTCATTACTTTAGCCACATCCCGTTCGCCCCCCCGGGAAATCCCCCCGCCGCGGGAAGCCACTCTGTTGCCTCCCTTTACTATCAGGGCTGGCCGGGCAGCTGCCACAACCCGCTGTTTTACTAACTGTTTTTGGATGAGCTTGTTATTTTGATATACCAGACGATATTTCTTTTCGATTTTTCCCGGTTTAGCCTGACGCAATACCTGTCGCCAGCCTGCCGGTTTCTTGGGGTCATACTGAACCAGCGGCTGGGCTGTAAAAGTGGTGTACTCGTACTTATAGACCGTTTGGGTTTTAATTTTGGTACGGGAGGGCCTTTTCACCGTTTTCCCCCAGGCAGCACTGCCGCTGATCACCAGAACAAAGGCTAACAGCAGGGCCAGTGTTGTCCGGAGTTTGCGGTTTATTACCATTGCATCCACTCCTTTCGCTTATACTATATTCGCCAAAGGAGGGATGAATTCCTGCCGGAGAAAAAATTACCAGTGGCAAAAGTTTCCGACTAAATCCGGAAAAGCTGGCAAGCATTGTCGAAAGTGCGTACTGCCAGTTCCTCCGGATCCATCTGCCTTAGTTCCGCAATTTTGCGCAACACCCAGACAACATAGGCTGATTCGTTCCGTTTACCCCGATAAGGCTCAGGGGTAAGATAAGGCGCATCGGTTTCAATCAACAGGCGCTCTAGCGGTACTTTGGCGGCAACCTCGGTTAACTTGCGGGCATTATGAAACGTCACCGGACCGGCAATGGATATATAAAACCCCAGGTCCAGGCAAACTTTAGCCATTTCCCAGCTGCCGGAAAAGCAGTGGAAGACACCACCGTTCTTTTCTCCAATCCGGGATTCCTTTACCATTGCCAGCAGATCGGCATGAGCATCCCGGTCATGGATAATCACCGGTTTACCTACCTGTTGAGCCAGTTCCATCTGGTGAGCAAAAACCCCTTGCTGTACCGGCCTGGGAGACAAGTCCCGGTAATAATCCAGGCCCATCTCTCCCAGAGCTACCACCTTGGGGTGAGCCGCTAGTTCCAGCAATTGTTTCCAGGTATCCTCATTAGCAGTTGCTGAATCATGGGGATGAATGCCCACCGCCGCATAGATAAAATCATATTTTTCCGCCAGGGCCAGGGAACGCCGGGAGGAGGAAAGGTCATAACCCACATTGACAATCCGCTCCACTCCGGCCTCCCGGGCCCGTTGTAACATTTCCTCCCGGTCCTGGTCATATTTGCGGTCATCCAGGTGGGCATGGGTATCAAAGAGTTTCAGTTTCGCCATTTTATTCGCCCCTTATTTTACTTTCGACCCGGGTTTAATATCTTTTTGGACAGTCAGTACCTCCAGCCCGTTTTCATCAGAAGCTGCCAGAATCATACCCTGACTTTCAATTCCCCGTAGCCTGGCAGGTTTCAGGTTGGCTACCAGCACAACTCGTTTGCCTACCAGTTCTTCAGGAGCATAGTGCTGGGCGATCCCGGACACGATGGTGCGGATTTCATCACCCAGCTTAACCTCTAATTTCAGCAGTTTATCAGCTTTAGGCACCTTTTCGGCGGCAATAACTTCTACAACCCGCAAATCCACTTTACCAAAATCTTCAATAGTGATATAATTATTGTCAACAGATACTGCTTTTTCTACTTTTTCCACTGTCACTTTTTCTGCCTCCGTTTCTGTTCCTTTCCAATCAATCCGCGGGAAAAGGGCCTGGCCCTTGACTACTTTCAAACCAGCCGGTAAACCTCCCCAGACCTGTACCGAATCCCAATCTGCCTTATTCAAATCCGTCAGGCCCAGTTGTTGCCAGACCCGCGGAGCCAGTAAAGGCATAAAGGGTGAGAGCATTACTGTAACTATGCGGATCACTTCAGCCAGATTATAGAGAACTGTATTCAGTCTATCCTGTTGTTCCTGATCTTTGGCCAGTACCCAGGGGGCGGTTTCGTCAATATATTTATTGGCCCGGGCTATTAGTGGCCACAGTTCGGACAGGGCATTGGCCAGCTCCAGATTATCCATGGCCCGCGTATATCCAGCCAGAGCCTGCCGGTAGGTTTCAATCAGATCCTGGTCAACTGCCTGAAGGGGACCAGGGGCGGGCACGATCCCATCCCGGTATTTTTCAATCATGGCCACCGTGCGGGAAACCAGATTGCCCAGGTCATTGGCCAGATCAGCATTGATGCGATTGACCAGAGCTTCTTCCGAATAGTAGCCATCAGAACCAAAGGGCAATTCCCGCAAGAGGAAATAGCGTACAGCATCTACCCCGTATTTTTCCACCAGCTGAACGGGATCCACCACATTGCCCTTGGATTTGGACATCTTGCCCCCGGCCAGCAGTAGCCAGCCATGTCCGACTACCTTTTCCGGCAGGGGTATACCGGCTGCCATCAGGATTATGGGCCAGATGATGGTGTGGAAACGCACAATATCTTTCCCCACCAGGTGTACCGCCGGCCAGTACTTGCCCAGTTTCTCCCATTCCGGTCCGCCATAACCCAGGGCGGAGATATAGTTGGTCAGGGCGTCAAACCAGACGTAGATGACATGCTTGGGATCCCAGGGCACAGGAATACCCCAGTCAAAAGTGGTCCGGGAAACACAGAGGTCCTCCAGACCCTGTTTGATGAAATTAATCATTTCATTGCGCCGGGAAACAGGCTGAATGAATTCAGGATGTTCCTCAATGTACTGTAACAAACGGTCGGCATATTTGGACATACGGAAAAAGTAGCTTTCTTCCCGCACCAGCTCTACCGGTCGGCCGCAATCGGGACAATTGCCATCTACCAGTTTGTTTTCCGTCCAAAAGGTTTCACAGGGAGTGCAGTACCAGCCTTCATATTCTGATTTATAGATATCTCCCTGGTCATAAATCTTCTGAAAAATAGCCTGCACTACCTTTTTATGCCGTTCCTCGGTGGTGCGAATAAAATCATCATAATCCACATACAGGAGACGCCACAGCTTCTGAAACCCGGCAACAATCTGATCTACATGTTCCTGAGGAGTAAGGCCACGAGCCTTAGCGGTTCGCTGGATTTTCTGGCCATGTTCATCAGAACCGGTCAAAAACCGGACATCATACCCTCTCAACTTCTTGTACCTGGCAATGGTGTCTGCGGCCACCGTAGTATAGGCATGGCCGATATGTAAGTTATCGCTGGGATAATAAATGGGGGTGGTGATATAAAATGTAGGTTTGGCCATTTTCTTACCTCCTCATTCGGAAAAAATAAACCCCTCACTGAAGGGGTAAGAGGTTGTTCACGGCATTCCCGGGGACAACCTGCTGTCAAACTCCTCTTCACATCATTTTTACCCATACGGGTAATACTATTACTGATAATAGCTGATACAAAAAAAATTGTCAAGAAATGCAAATGCCCCCTTGACTTTAAATGGAAAGCTTGGTATCATAAGTCTGACGGTTGATGTAGTAATTTGTCGAAACTTGTCGAAGGGAGAGACGTCTGTGATGAAGTCTACTGGTATCGTAAGAAAAGTTGATGAACTGGGCCGGGTGGTTATTCCCATCGAGTTGCGCAGAACTCTGGGCATTGATGAAAAGGATGCCCTGGAAATCTATGTAGATGCGGAAAAAATCATCCTGAAGAAATACGAGCCGGCCTGTGTTTTCTGCGGCAATGCCGGTAACATCACCCATTTCCGGGGCAAAAATGTCTGCATGGACTGCGCCAAGGAAATGGGCGAACTGGCCAGCAAGTAGGGCTAAAACAAATAAGGGGGCAATAAGCCCCCTTATTCTTTTGTCAGCAACCGCTGGTATATTTCCCGGCGACTAAAACCGGTTTCTGCCGCCGCCTGTCGCGCCGCTTCTTTCAGGCTCATCCCAGTCTCCATAAGTTGCCGGGCCCGCATCAATGCCCTATCTTCAGTATGGGTCTCTGTTTCTTCCTCATTCTGCCCTTCTTTTTTCCCCGGATTTAGTATTACTACAAACTCACCCCGGGGCTGTTTCTCTTCCCACCAGTGCATAATTTCTTCCACCTGGCCCCTTACAATCTCTTCATGTACCTTGGTCAGCTCCCGGGCAATGGCTATTTGTGCTGTTGGGCAATACTCCCGGATTTCTTCCAACAGCAACCGCAGACGATGAGGGGCTTCATAAAAAACCAGGGTGTAGGGATGCTGTCGCAGCTTTCGCCAGAGCTGGCGCCGTTCTTTTTTGTGATGGGGCAGAAAACCGAAAAAGGTAAAGGGCAATTCCGCCATACCCGCAGCTACCAGTGCTGTCAAACCTGCATTGGGGCCCGGCAACACTTCCACTTTAATCCCGGCCTGCCAGGCCAGATCAATCAAATGCAAACCCGGATCGGAAATTCCCGGCATGCCTGCATCCGATACCAGGGCAATCTTTTTCCCTTTCTGGAGCTGGTCAATCAATTTGGGCCCCTTACTGGTTTCATTATGTTCATGATAACTGGTCAGAGGAGTGGAAATCTGAAAATGATTAAGTAGCTTAATGGTGTGCCGGGTATCCTCAGCCGCAATCAGGTCTACTTCCTTTAATACTCTGAGTACCCGCAAGGTTATATCTTCCAGATTGCCAATGGGGGTTGGGCAAACATAAAGCACTCCCTTACTCAAGGCCTACACTCCTCAGATCTTTATAAATAGCAAGCATGGCTGATGTATAATGCCCCTGTTCATCGTAGATGAACAGGGGAGGTAATACCTTTAACCCTGGGCCCCCATCTTTATATGCCTCCAGCAAAACCTGAGTGGCTATCCTGCTTTCCTTGCCATGTACAAACCACAGGCGCTTCACCTGAAAACGGTATTGGACCAGCAGCACCATTAGCTCAGCCAGTCTTTCCGGACGATAAACCATAGCCAGGCGGCCTCTGGTCCCCAGGGCCCTGGCTGCCGCTTTAATGACATCCTCCAGAGTACAGGTAAGTTCATGGCGAGCCATGCCGATCTTTTTCGTTGCGCTCAGTTTTCCTTGTCCCAGGGGGCGATAGGGTGGGTTGGCCACCACCAGGTTATAATGCCTGCCGGGTTTCCAGCTGCGCAAATCAGCATTAACAACTTCAATTCTCTCCTGCAGTTTATTAAGCCTGATGCTGCGCTGTGCCCGTTCAGCCACCTGTTCGTTTAATTCCAGGGCCGTAAAGGACAAATCCGGTTGACGCTGGATCATTAGAAGAGGAATGATGCCCGTCCCGGTACCCAGATCCAGGATAGTATCCCCCCGCTGGACAGTTGCAAACCAGCTGAGCAAAACAGCATCAATGGTATAGCGAAACTGATCTTCTGCCTGAATGATCTGCAATCCGTCAGTAGTCAAAGTATCAATTCTTTCTCCTGGCTCCAATCGGACCAAGTTGGTTTTCCTCCCTTTCCAGGGATTTTTTTAAGAAGCCCATACAAAAGAGACAGTCCCCTTCCTGGCGCATTTGCCCAAAATGCAGATTGCAAATATGAAAACCTTCATTATATAAACGAGCCAGGTTATCATAACCTTCGCCCCCCACCGGTTTCAAGGGCTTCCTTTCCGTCTTTTTTATCTGTACTTCTCCTTGCAGATAATTCTGGTAGATTTCTGTCACTTCCCGGCGCAGTTTTTCATTTTCCTCTTCCAGGTTTAATGCCTTTTCTTTTAATTCCTGTAACTCATCCAGCAAATGTTTGATGATAATTTCCAGCTCGGTGATTTTTTTGATGAGCTGCATGCTCTCACTCCTTGTTGTTGAGGAGTCTTTTCGCTTCATCCAGAGGAACTTCCACAATGTGTTTGCTTTCCTTCATTTCCACACTAACGGTTTTCTTTAAAATATTAGCAGCAACTATTTTTCCTTCTCCCGCCGGAAGGTTAACCCAGGTTCCCAGAGGTGGATAATCCTTTTTCTCTTCTTCATAAACATCATTTTCATACTTAAGGCAACACATCAAACGCCCACAGATACCGGAAATTTTAGTCGGGTTAAGGGATAAGTTCTGTTCTTTAGCCATTTTGATGGAAACAGGGACAAATTCCCCCAGGAATGTTTTACAACACAAGACCCGACCACAGCTGGCCAGCCCGCCCAGCATCTTGGCCTCATCCCTTACCCCGATTTGCCTTAACTCAATCCGGGTACGGAAAATAGCGGCCAGGTCCCGGACCAGGGCCCGGAAATCAATCCGGCCATCCGCAGTAAAATAGAAAATGATTTTACTGCGGTCAAAGGTGTATTCCACCCCTACCAGTTTCATGGGCAAGCCATGTTCCTGAATCTTTTCCAAACAGATTTTGAAGGCCTGTTTTTCCTTTTCTTCATTTTCTTTTACAATTTCCGCATCTTCGGGATTTGCAATCCGAATAACCTGTTTTAAAGGCTGAACTACATCTTCCTCCGCAATTTCCCTGGTCCCGGTCACACATTGACCATATTCAATCCCGCGGGCTGTTTCCACAATCACATGATCACCGGCTTTTACCTGCCAGGGCCCGGGATCAAAATAATAGATCTTGCCCGCTTCCTTAAAGCGCACTCCTACTACTTTTACCATTTATTCTAACCTCCGTATCTGGCGATTTGCAGAAACAGCCATTCCAGCAAGAGCCGGATGTTTACATTGGTAGTCAGCAGGCGCTGGGCCTTTAGGATGCTGTCTGTGATAACCAGTATCTGTTCCCGCTGTAGACGCTGTTTCATTTCCTTTAACAATGGCTCACAATCCCTATTTAAGGTCAGTTGATTTTCTGCTGCCAGCTCATGAACCAGCAAATCCCGAAAAATACTCAGGAGAATTTCCAGTTTGACAGACAGCAGTTCCTTTTCTTTTTCCCATTCCTCTGCCTGTCTAAAACAGCAACTAACCCCCTGGGCTAAAATATCTTTTAATCCCGTGATAACCTGTTGACGAGTCAAAGCCAGACCTTTTTCCTGCAAAAATTCCTCCAGTTTGCCCGGAATCCCTTCTGCCAGCAACAAGAGGGTCTCAATCTCCCCCTGCCAGCCTTCCGGCATCACCTTGCCGGCAAATTCCCGCATTTCCTCATTATTGAGAGGGTAAAACTGCAAAGTCTGACAGCGGGAACGAATGGTTTCCAGTAAAGCAAAAGGCCGGTCAGTCAGGAGAAGAAATACGGTTCTTTCCGGCGGCTCTTCCAGAATTTTTAGCAGGCTATTGGCACTTTCCTCAGTCATCCCATCAGCCTGCTGGATCAAAACGACTCGTCCCCGCTCCAGCACAGGTTTCAATGTCAGGGTCTGCTGTAACTGCCGAACCTGCTCTATCTTAATAGAGTTACCTTCCGGCTGGATTTGGATAAACTCAGGATGAGTCCCGGCTTGAAAAAGATAACAAGCCTGGCAACTCTGACAGGCATCCCCATCCTCCCGGGGCTGAAGGCATAAAAAAGCCTGGGCAAAAGCCTGGGCTACCACCCTTTTCCCAATTCCCACCGGTCCTTGAAAAATGTAAGCATGGGCCATTTGCTGGTTTTTGAGGTTTTTTAAAAGAAAACGGACTAACTGTTTATGCCCGATAATTTCCTTCAACATCATGTTCACCACTTAATTCAGGTATACATATCTACCAGTAAGCCCCGAATTTCATCTACCCGGGCCAGTATTTCCACCTGGCTTTTTTCTTTTTGCAAAATCTCCTCGGTCAATTCCTCCAGTTTGGCATTGACTTTATCCACCAGGACATGCACTTTATATCGGCCTCTACGGTCCCAGCCCGTTTCTTCCCGGACCTGATAGCCAGATGAAACTACCTCCCGCAAAAAGTTACGCACCATTTCCTTATATCTTTTCAGTTCCACCAGGGTTCGGTGATTGGCCAGCCGCTGGCCCTGTACTTCAATATCTTTGATTAATTTATCCAGCTGTTTTCTGGTTTCCGTGGTCTGGGCCTTGATGAGCTGCTCATTAAAATCAGCCCTGCGAGCCTCGCCATCTTTTTCCCGCCCGGGACCATCAATTCCCGGCAAACCCCCGGGCCCACGGCGTAAATCAGATATTTTCATTTTCTCTCATCCTTTGCTGCAGGATCTGCCAAACCGAATCTACCACTTCAGCCAGGTCGCGACTGCCATCGATGATTTCCCAGTTTTGCTCTCTGGCCAATTCCAGATAACCTTGCCGCACCCTTTGGTGAAAGGCCAGCTCTTCCTGTTCCAGACGGTCAGGGGCTTGTCCCTGGCGATTTTTCTTAACCCGGCTTAATCCCAGCTCTGGTTCAATATCAAAGAGGAAAACCAGGTCCGGCTCCACTCCCAGGGTAGCCATCTGGTTAATTTGCCGTAAAAAGGTCAAATTCCAGCCTCGTCCGTAACCCTGATAAGCCAGTGTGCTGTAATAGTATCGGTCACTGAGCACTATTTTCCCTTCTGCCAGCGCCGGCAAAATCAAGCGCCTGACATGCTGCACTCGGTCAGCACAGTATAGAAAGGCCTCAGCCTCACCACACCATTCGTAATCAGTTCTAAGCAACAATTCCCGCAATAGCTGTCCTTCTCTGGTCCCCCCGGGTTCCCTGGTGGTAAGATAACTGACACCAGTCTGTTGCAGTTTACTGGTTATTTCCTGTAATACCGTTGATTTTCCCGCTCCATCCGGTCCTTCAAATACGATAAATTTTCCTGTCCGCAACTATTTCACCACCCAAATTTCCTCAATACCCCAGGCCTCCAGTGCAGCGATGGTATCTGCCTGAATTACTTCCCCGGGACAAACAATAGCTAAACCCGGTGGGCATGGTGCTACCGTTTGGGCTGCCACTCTGTCTTTGGCCTGATTTGTTGCTACCCGTTCTTTCTTGGCCAGCCAGGCTTCCCGGGGCAACATGACCAGGCGGTTCTCCTCAGGATAAAATTGTTCTTTCCAGCAGTTAGGTTTCCCCGTTTTTGGTTTTAATTGGCCTAAAGCCTCGATTAATCTTTTCCCCTGTTCTGGATTGAAGTCATAGTTTATCAATAACAGGACCCGATCTGCCTCGTATTTTTCTACCACTATCCCCTTCTGTCTTAAATGAGTAGCCACTTCTACTCCTGTATATCCTTCCAACCTCAACAAAAGCCTGGTCCTATCCAGCTGGTAGCCGGCTGGTAATTGCTCTGGTTTTAATACTTCTATCCCTATCCTCTCCAGCTCCCAGCGCAATTGTTCCGCCCACTCCAGCATCTGCTCGATTTTTTCCCGGCCATGAAAATACAGCTCCCTGCGCGCTAGATCCAGTGCCGCCATAAACAAATAGGAAGGGCTGGTTGTAGTGAGTAGCGATAGGTTCTTTCGCACCCAGTCAGCCTTTAGTTTCGCAGTGGGCAGGTGCAGATAACCCGTCTGTGTCAGAGCCGGACCGGTTTTATGCAACCCATGCACCACCCCGTCACAGCCTGAAGTGATGGCACTTACAGGCATCCTTTCATGCCAGGGAAATAATGCGCCATGGGCCTCATCTACCAGAACAGGTGCAGTGGTGTTGTAGCTATTTGCCAGCATCCAGTCTTTAAGAGGCCAGGCTACCCCTTCATAGGAAGGGTACAAAAAGAAAATACCATCACTATCCAGCGCAACCCCTTCAGTTTCTGGCCCGATAATCAGCTGCCATTCCGGCAAAAAAACTGGAGGGTAAAATACCGGTTCCGCCCCCGTCAGCACCAGAGCATGGAAGACACTGGCATGAGCCCAGCGCGGTATAGCTATTCTGTTTCCATTTTGCGAGACCACCGCTGCCATCATGGCCCAGATTCCCGCTGAAGCTCCTTCCACCAGAAAAAAGGAAGCCTGGGTTTGATATGCCTCTGCCAGCAGTTTTTCCGCAGCTGCAATACAACCCTCTGGCTGATGCCAGCTATCCAGTCCCGGGATCTCGGTGACATCCCAGCGGGCAACCGCAGCCAGCTCTGGCCAAAGGGATTGAAAAGCCCGGCCCTGACCATGGCCCGGCATATGCCAGCAATCTCCCTTTTGGGCCAGATATTCATTTATGGCATCAAAAATTGGACAATCTGCTTGTTTGTTCATAATTTTTATTTTACCATAAGCCCGCAGCTGTGCCAAAAGTTTTAACTCATATCAGAAAAGGAAAAGCGAAAAATAGTTGTACCGGGGGAAATGGAGGGATTCTTATGAAGAAAAAACGGGAAGACATTATCGATTTTGCTAAATTAAGCAAAAAGTATCGTACCAATGTCAAACGGATAGTATCGCTCTGGCAAAAAGGCAAAGATGACTTTGAAGTTTCCAGCAGCCTGGGTATTGATTACTTCACTTTAAAACAGCTGCGCTATGAAATCGAACAGGCTCATCTCCGCCACCGATATCAGTCCTGGATAAATTCTCATTCTTTACAGAGATGAACCTTTGGTTTAAACTAAGAGTAGAGGTGATAGCGGTGGATATTGAACTGCTCCTGTTTCTCTGGCGCTGGCAGATTTTGACCTCTACTTTTAGTCAAAACCAGTTACCTAATTCTCTTAATACTGACAATACTGCCAGTTTTGCTGAGATCTTGCAATCTGCTGTTGCGCAGGCCGAGCAAAAAGCGGAAACTACGCGACAGCAAGTTTCAGGTGCGATTAAAGCCCCTGCTGCTTTCGCTCCATTAATTCAGCAAGCGGCACAAAAATACGGGGTTGATCCGGATCTGATCACTGCTGTAATTCAAGCGGAGTCCAGTTTTAATCCCCATGCTATTTCCCGCGTCGGGGCCCAAGGGCTGATGCAGTTAATGCCTGCTACTGCCCGCGCGCTTGGAGTAACCAATGCTTTCGATCCAGCCCAGAATATCGAAGGGGGTACAAAATATTTAAGGCAACTGCTGGACCAGTTTGGGGGCAATGAAGCCCTGGCTGTAGCGGCCTATAATGCTGGTCCCCATGCTGTGAAAAAGTACGGTAATAATATTCCCCCTTATCAGGAAACGCAAAACTATGTGAAACGGGTTATGGAAAATAAGCTGGAGTTAGAAGCATAAAGGACTGTCACCGGGACAGTCCTTTTTAATATTCATTAAGCTTATCAAACTTTAAATCAAAATACTTTTTTGCAATTAATGGATGTTCTTTTTCAAAATCAAGCATTGATTTGAAAGTAGAGCATATGATATTTGTTTTTTTATATTTCTGGTTTGCCTCGCAAAACTCTCTAAAACTCATTTTTTTAAAGAAACGAGGCTGATTACACCATCGTGTAATACTTATATAAAGCCCTTTATATTTACTAGCTAGATATCGCTCATGTCTCATAACATAGGGTAAACAACCAAATTTCATTAGTATTTTTATTCTTTCAAATAAGTTTTCTATATCCGTTTCATCTTGTGATAAATAACCCGATAATAAATATAATTTTGTTGTTTTATTACAATATTTCCTCCATAGTTTTAATTTTTTTTGAATTATTTCGCTATCTTCTATAAAATCAAAAGCAAAAATAAAATCACCCTTATATTTTACTTTAGATAACCTTTTAGCCTTTTCTTCTGTCATTAACCTTAAGTCTAACCCCTGACGAAATTGAAATGGTTTTCCTGTGGCCTCTAACTCATCAAGTATTTCATACCATTTTGAGTAGCCTAAAAAATTATCATCCCATAAATATATCCCTTTTCTATTAGGGTCTAAAAACTCAGATACTGGAGAATGTTTAACAACTCTATCATATTTTTTATTAACGCAGAATTCACATTTTCTAAAGCAACCCCTTGTTGTAAAACCTATTGAATAATCAGTATAATCAGTGAAAGATTTAGGGTTTCTACCTTTCGCAATTTCTCTTTCGATATAATCATTATAAAGACTATAATCTGGCATATGATGCTCTATTTCTTCTCTAAGACTTGGCCCTCCATCGGGATAAAATCCCGTTCCTCCTTTTTCAATATTTTTAAAATTAAATATTATATCTGGTACTTTTGTAAAAGAAAATACCTTTGATATATATATTTTATCAAAACCTTCATTTATTTCCCTATAATCTAAAATTAATTTAACATCATGTCCTTTTTCCTTCATATAACCACTTATTTTCATTAATGCAAGATTTGGATGCCTAGTACCATTATCAAGTAAGTCAGCATCAATAATACCAATTTTTTTTTTCATATTTATTTCATCCTTAATTAATTTTATCTTTTATATTTTCGTATAAATCATCAAGCATTGTAAGCATTCTTTTTTCAAATGTTCCTTCTTCTTTATTTTGAATAATATCATATAATATCTTAAATCCTAAATGGGCACAATCCTGAGCATAATCATATTTTTTTTCTTTATCAGTAATTAAATTTAAATCTTTATATTCTTCTATAAAAACCGCATTAATTAACGCCTTATCTTTAGCTGATAAATAGTTTTCTAAAAAAAAGCCGCCACCATCTCTGTTTTCTAAAGGATATATATTACCACCTTTTGCTTTACCAAAAGACATTGCTAGCAAAAAAATATCTTTATTTTGTATATCTCTAAAATTAAAATAGTTTCCCGACTCTTTTATTTTATTTATAATTACGCTATCTTTTTTATCTATGTATAATCTATCACGTTTAGACATTTATATCACTCCATTACTATCGTAGTTCTTTCGTTTGTAGTATTTAAATATCTCTTTGTACAACAAATAGGATCAAAAAATTGTTTTACTTGCTCAGAATATTCATCTGGTGTAAATAGTAATATTATTTGCTTTTCAGTACTAATAGATACTAAGACATTAGCAAAATTTTTTCTGTTCTGGTCAGAAATTCGTGCGACAGGTGTATCTATTATTAATGGAGATGTAAAACCAGATATTTTGTGTAATGCCAATGTAAATGATAGCGCTAATAACGCCCTCTCTGCAGCACTACAGGAGCCTAGACATTCATATCCTTCTATATGAGTAAGTCCTAAATTATAATTATCATCTAAAACAACTTCTTTAAAGGTGTTTTTTTTCCAAACCATAGATAAAAACAATTCTTCCGTAAGTCTTTGAATTTTATTTTTATTTTCTATCATTATCTCGTTTTTCAAATTTTTTGCCATATTTAATACTTTCTCACTTAAACTAATGCTCTGTTGTAAATGTTTAACTTTTTGTTCCTTTTTTAAAGCCTCATCTATTTTCTCTTTTATTTTATTTATTTCATTTTCTAATTTTGTTTTATACATTTCTTGAACAGCTTTTTTTCTTATATTTTCTTTAACTAATTTTTCATTTTCTAATCGAATTTTTTGTTTTTCACTTATTTCTTGAATATTATAACCTGCAAGTATTTTGTCAATATCATTGATTCTTTTTTGAATACTTTCTATCTGGTTTTCAAAGTAATTTAATTCTTTTAATATTTTATTTTTTTCACGTGGATAATTTTTTATTTTTTCAATAATATTTTTAAGAGAAGTATACATTTCTATAAGAATATGTGAAACTTCATTACTTACTTCTAATTCTCTTAAAATTTTTTCAATATTTTCTTTCCCCTCATTTGTAAGATAACTATTACATATTAGACATTTTTGACTTGATAATATTTCTTTTAAAAAGTTTTTATCTATATTAGGTGGCAATTGATTATTTCTTTTTTTCTCTTCTATTTTCTCCAAAGTATATTTTATTGATGAAAATAAATTAAAATAAACAAAGTATTCCCTAATAAAATTACGTAATTCATTTAACTTTTCATCTTTATATTCTTCAATTGTTTTTAAATTAGAGATTAATTCTTTTCTTTCATTTTCTAACCCTTCTGCATCTGGCAAATCCCTTAAATATTCAGTACATTCTCTTATTAAATTGTTCGAAAAATATATTTGTTCATTTATTTTTTCTATAAGATTAATAGTTTCTATTAAATTTTTTTGCAGTTTTTCCTGTTCATTTAATAAAAAATCTATATCAGGTAATTCCTTGGCTGCTTCTCTTTTCTTTTCTATTATAATAGTATTTAATCTATTTTCTATTCTTTC
>NZ_BDLR01000085.1:0-10472 GCF_002049395.1 Carboxydocella sp. JDF658
TATATCTCGAAAAGTTTTCATCCGAAATTTAGTTACTCGTGAAACTGACGAGTCCGTTTTACGGTGTAGAACATCCTGTTCAGTTTTCAAGGATCTGTTCTTTTCGGTTGATTATAGGCTTCGCATTACTGCGTCATCTGCTCCTTCGCCATCCTCGACGTACCTCCAGTACGCCTCCGGTGGCTCCGTCGCAGCTTCCTTGTACTACTCGCCTCTAATCAACCTCAGTATTGTCGCTTTCCTGTTCGAACTTCGTACCTCGAACTTCGAACCTCGCATCAGCGACGTTAGTTATAATATCACATCGGCAGCGTTTTTGTCAACAACAAGTTTTTATTTTTCTCGCGCCCTGCAGTGCTGTCTGCCGGGCGCTTGCTTATATTAACACAAACGAAACCATCCTGTCAACCCATTTTTTAATTTTTCCTCAAAGTATCTTTTGCTATTCACCTGGACAACTTTCTGCTTTTTTCACTATGTAATAGGCGATAGCTAGAGCTAAAATTATTAGGGTATTTATGCTGATTTCTATCAGTGTATCCAAACCATGGCTTTTGGTTAGAGACTTCTGGGCCTCAACAAAGAGGTTTTGTCTCACTGCTGAAATGATCCCAATCAGGATAAAAGAAGTAACACTAAACCTCTCTTTTTTGAAAAACTTAACTACTGTCCAGATTACTTCTTTAATAATCATAATCAGCAAGGCATTGCTAATTAACAAGAGAACATTCTTAGTTAAACTTAGTCCCGTAAAAGTATTTAAAATGATTCCTCCTACTGCAGCTATTAACATGACCGCTACAATTACATGAATAATATACTCTACCCAAATTAAAACGCGCGCTATTTTAAATGCTAAATTCATTTCAAATCACCTCCATTCACTGTTTATAAAGATATTGTAACACATCGTACTTAAATATTTAAACTATATACTTGTAAAACATTCATCTTCCCCCAAACGATTCTCCTGCCAGGATTGTTCATTTGATCATCATTCAGTGAAGTTACCCCCTTTGTTTTATCCACCCTTAACCAGCGGATGTAGCCGTTGATTTGAGCATAAGAATACCACCTTAACCAGTTTTGGCTGGGTGGTACTAACTATTTCTCTAATTGCTGCATCAGATTGATATTGCTCACAGGTCATGTAACATACCATTCATATGTTTACTAATGTGCCGTTTGGTTCTATGTATTTTACAGGATTAATAAGACAACTCAGATCAACAATCCTGGGAAGATGTGAACCTGATTGATGAGGTGTTAACGACGGGCACCAAATGGGCACCAAAAAAGGGTTCCGACATCCACGATGCCTGGAACCCTTGATTTCTCTGGAGCGGACGACGGGATTCGAACCCGCGACACTCGGCTTGGGAAGCCGATGCTCTACCAGCTGAGCTACGTCCGCATCTTCACGAAACAACCATAAGCGGCTTAGGGGCCGCTGGTACACTTTGTATATGGTGCCACGGGACGGAATCGAACCGCCGACACGAGGATTTTCAGTCCTCTGCTCTACCAACTGAGCTACCGTGGCATATTTAATGGCGGAGCCGACGGGATTCGAACCCGCGACCTCCTGCGTGACAGGCAGGCATCCTAGACCAGACTAGACCACGGCTCCGCGATGGTGGGCGATGACAGGTTCGAACTGCCGACCCCCTGCTTGTAAGGCAGGTGCTCTCCCAGCTGAGCTAATCGCCCATATAGAAATGGTGACCCCTACGGGATTCGAACCCGTGTTACCGCCGTGAAAGGGCGGTGTCTTAGACCACTTGACCAAGGGGCCACATGATGGTGAGCCATGCTGGACTCGAACCAGCGACACCCTGATTAAAAGTCAGGTGCTCTACCTACTGAGCTAATGGCTCATCATGTCGTCTGACAGTTTCATATTCTACACGATGCTAGAAAAGTTGTCAACAGTTTTTCTTGAAATTTTTCAGTTCCAAAAGCAGCCTTTGGACCAGATCTCCACGTACGCCCTTTCCAATACTCTGGCCGTTTAACTCAACGATAGGCACTATTTCGCTGATCGAATTGGTAATAAAGATCTCATCAGCCTGTAAAAGCGCTTCTTGATAATATAATCCCTCCTGGATTGTTATCCCTTGCATTCTGGCCATCTCTATTACTTTTTGTCGCATTATTCCATTCAAAATACCGGTTTCCAGAGAGGGAGTGAACAATATCCCGTCTTTAAACCAGAAGATATTACTTACTGTGCCCTCGGCCACATGGTCGGTACTGGTTAGATAAACCCCTTCCTGCCAGCCTTTGCTGTTCATCTCAGGAAAGGCAAGAACTTGATTAAGAAAGTTTAATGACTTAAGTCCTGCACCAGGCCATAGTTTACCCCAGTGCCGACCCGAAAGAATACCAGCCTTAATCCCCATTTTTTGTCTCTCTTCAATATGAGCAGGTAAAGGCTTGCTGTAAACAATGCAATTAGGTAGTTTACACTGGGAAAAGTCCAACCCCAGGGGCCCCTGTCCCCGGCTGACCGTAACCCGCACATATGCATCAACAAGGCCATTCGCTTTCAACCCTGCCAGCAGCCAGTTCAGCACCTCTTTTTTCTCCCAGGGAATGGGCATATGTATAACCGTTGCCTGCTGGCAGAGACGCTGCCAGTGGTCATCAAACCAGAGGGGGCGACCTGCTTCCACCCTAATAGTAGTAAACAGGCCGTCACCATAAAGAAAACCGTGGTCAAGAACCGAGATAACGGCTTTTTCCTCTTCTGTAACAGTGCCATTGATGACAAGATAGTTAGGCATGGAAAACCTCCCTGGCAAAAAGCTCTTCTGCCAGCTCCAGAGTCTTCAGGAGCGCTTCCGCCTTTTTCAGTGACTCAAAATATTCCCGTTCCGGTATACTGTCAGCAACTATGCCTGCTCCAGCCTGAACATACGCCTTTTTACCATCTTTAATCACCAGTGTACGGATTACAATATTCATTTCCATTTCCCCAGCATAGCCAAAATAGCCGATAGAACCGGTGTAAATACCCCTTCGGGTAGGTTCCAGCTCCTCAATGATCTCCATGGAACGGATTTTGGGAGCTCCGGTAATAGTCCCGCCCGGGAAAGCTGCCCGCAAAAGATCGAAACCATCTTTACCAGGAGCCAGCCGCCCGCGCACATTGGAGACTATATGCATAACATGGGAATATTCTTCAATCACCATCAGTTCATTTACTTCTACAGTACCGTACTGGCAGACCCGACCCAGGTCATTTCTTTCCAGGTCCACCAGCATAATATGTTCGGCCCGTTCCTTTTCGTTAGAAATCAGCTCCCGGGCCAGGGCCAGGTCCTCTTCCCGGTTGGCCCCCCGTCGCCGGGTACCAGCTATCGGACGGGTTTCAGCATAGCCTTCCTCGTTTATGCGTACCAGCAATTCAGGGGAGGAGCTAACAATCTGCCAATCCCCGAACTCCAGGTAAGCCATATAAGGCGAGGGATTAACCTCCCGGACAATCCGGTAGAGATTAAGGGGATGAGTGTGAATCTCCCGGCACAGGCGGATAGATAAGTTGGCCTGAAAAATGTCCCCGGCCTTTATATATTCTTTGCACTTAACTACCATCGCTTCAAACTCTGCCTGAGTCATATTGGCTTCCGGAACAAAACTGCGCTTTAACTCCTTATTTTCCGGCAAAACTACCGCCGGTCGGGCTGGATTATTTTCCAGGTCGCGTAAAATGGCTTCGATTTCAGCCAGGGCCCAGTGATAGTCCTGTTCCAGTACATTCACAATAACTGTGAGGGTCTGCTGCCAGTGGTCAAAAACCAGCAAACGGTCTACCAGCATAAAATACGCTTCCGGCATGCCCAGGTCATCAATAGTAAGTTCCGGCATCCGTTCGAAATAGCGGCCCATATCATAGCTAATAAAACCCATAGCGCCACCGCAAAACTTGGGCAATCCAGGGTAACGTTTAGCAGGATAAAGCTTTAACAGTTGACGCAGTTCTTCATAAGGGTGGCCCTGGTATTCCCTGATAATTTGTCCATTACCATCGTAGACAGTTATCCGTTCTCCCTGGGCCCGATAGACCAGCCAGGGTTGCCAGCCCAAAAAGGAATAGCGGGCATATTTTTCCGTACCTTTACCGCTTTCCAGCAATACAGCCGGTTTCCCTTCCAGGTTCAGTTTATCCAAAGCCTGCAAAGGGCTGAGCCCATGCAAAGGTACTTTTATGCCCACTGGTATCCGGTAGCCTTTTTCTTGAAGTTTTTTAAACTCGTCCCTTGTCGGAAAAAACAAAGCAATCAGTCCTTCCACTTTATCTTGATTTCATCCTAAAAGGAAAGTGGAAGAATGTCAAGAATATTTAGAACTTGACTGCAGTCCCGCTGGCAGTAACCATCAACATGCCCTCACGGACAACTTCATAATCCAGGTCCACCCCTACTACAGCATCAGCCCCTCTGCGCCGGGCCATTTCCGCCATTTCCTTCAGGGCAATCTCCCGGGCCTCTACCAGTTTGCTTTCATAGGCGCCGGACCGGCCACCAATGATATCGGTGACACTGGCAAAAAAGTCACGAACCACATTAGCGCCCATAATGGCCTCACCGCTAACAATACCTAAATATTCGCGAATGGGTTTGCCCTCGACAGTAGGCGTGGTAGTGATAATCATATTCCTCATCCTCCTTCTCGGTGTAATTAAGTTCATTATACTGCAAGAAATCCATAAAAATCAAAAGGAAACATTCCTGGAGAAAAGAATATAACAGACTGCTCGTGAACTTTTTACAATTCCTCCCTTTAATAAAAAATTAGGACCGGCCAAAAAACCGGTCCTTAAAAATTAGTATATTTCCTGTCTTACTAAAGTCTGATTCCTTCTGGTTCCTACCCCTACGATAGATACTGGCACCCCGGCCAGCTCTTCAATCCGCTGCACATAAGCTTTAGCCGCAGCGGGCAATTGTTCATAAGCCGTTACTGCCGATAGATCCTCAGTCCAGCCCGGCAGTTCTTCGTAAATAGGCTGACACTGGGCCAATTCCTTCAGACTGGCCGGAAACTCTTTCAGTACGGTGCCATCTGGTTTCTGGTAACCAACACAGATTTTCAGCACCGGCAATCCGGTCAGTACATCCAGTTTGGTCAGGGCCAGAGTATCAATCCCGCTGACCCGCACTGCATACCTCAGGATTACAGCATCAAACCAGCCACAACGGCGAGGCCGACCGGTAGTGGTGCCAAATTCATGACCAGCTTCTCGAATTTGTTCTCCCAGCTCATCCAGCAACTCGGTCGGGAACGGCCCTTCTCCAACCCGGGTAGTGTAGGCCTTGGCAATACCAATAACCTTACTGATTTTTGTAGGCCCTATCCCGGCACCAATACAGGCTGCACCAGCAATGGGATGGGAAGAAGTTACATAAGGATAGGTCCCGTGATCCAGGTCCAGCAAAGTTCCCTGGGCCCCTTCGAATAGAACATTCTTGCCTTCTTTAATCGCTTCATCAATCAGCAGGGAAGTATCTGCCACATAGGGGCGGAGTCTTTCCCCATAGGCCAGATAGGTTTCGTAAATTTCCTCAAAAGAAAAGCCTTCCGTATGATAAACCCGTTCCAGGAGCAGATTTTTTGCCTTCAGGTTTTGTTCCAGTTTGGCAGCGAACTCCTCCCGATCCAGCAGGTCAACAACCCGTATACCGATACGGGCTGCTTTGTCCATATAGGCCGGGCCTATCCCCCGTCTTGTGGTCCCGATTTTGTTGGCACCCTTGGCTTCTTCCTCTACCTCATCCAGCTTTTTGTGGTAGGGCATGATTAAATGGGCCCGGGGGCTTATCCGCAAACCCCGGGTGCTTACTCCCTGTTCAGCCAGGTAATCCAGCTCTTTTAACAACACCTGCGGGTCGATTACCACTCCATTACCAATCAAGCAGAGCTTATCAGGATAAAGAATGCCAGAGGGAATCAGGTGGAGTTTATATTCCTTATCACCAACAACAACGGTATGGCCGGCATTGTTTCCTCCCTGGTAGCGCACTACCAGCTGAGCTTTTTCAGCCAGAAAATCCGTTACTTTTCCTTTCCCCTCATCTCCCCATTGGGCACCAATCAACACTACACTTGCCATTAAGATCCACCTCCACGGTTACAGGCCCAGCCGGCCAAAAATGTAATCCACATTTTTTAAGTGGTATTGATGATCAAATAGTTCCTTCAGCTCCGCCGGAGTTAAATAGCGCCGGATATCCTCATCCAGCAAAAGTAATTCGGCAAAAGACTGTTGCTTATTCCAGGCCGCCAGCGCATTGCGCTGTACCCATTGGTAGGCCTCGGTGCGGGTAACTCCTCTGTCTATCAAAGCCAGTAATACCCGCTGCGAATAAATCAGCCCAAAAGTGCGATTGAGATTGCGCAACATGTTTTCCGGGTAAACAATCAGATTATCTATCACCCGTACAAATAAGCGCAACATGGAGTGTACCAGGGTAGTGGAATCAGGGATGATTATCCGTTCCACCGAGGAATGGGTCATATCCCGCTCATGCCAGAGGGCGATATTTTCCATTCCGGCCAGGGCATTGGCCCGCACCACCCGGGCCAACCCGGCTATCCGTTCACAGGTGATAGGATTGCGTTTATGAGGCATGGCCGAGGAGCCTTTCTGCCCTTTGGCGAAATACTCCTCTACCTCCAGTATATCGGTACGCTGTAAATTGCGAATTTCCGTGGCAAACTTATCCAGAGAGCTGGCCAGCAGGGCCAGGGCATTTAGTACCTCACCATGCCGGTCCCGCTGGATTACCTGGGTCGCTACCTGGGCAGGGGTTAATCCCAGTTTGGCTGCCACCAGTTCTTCCACCCGCGGGTCGATATTGGCAAAAGTCCCTACCGCCCCGCTCAGTTTGGCCACACTGATGCGCCGCCTGGCTTCCTGTAACCGCTCCTGATGGCGCCGCACCTCCGCCAGCCAGAGAGCCAGTTTCAGCCCAAAGGTGGTAGGCTCCCCATGGATGCCATGGGTACGGCCAATCATCAGGGTATATTTATGTTCCCGCGCTCTGCGCACCAGGACCTCTTCCAGCTTTGCCAGCTCCGTTAGAATCAGGTCCAGAGCCTCCCGAATCTGCAGGGAAAGAGCAGTATCCTTGACATCAGAAGAAGTCATACCCAGATGCAGGTATTTGGCTTCTTCACCGATTTCTTCGGAAACCGCCTGCAGAAATGCGATCAGATCATGCTGGGTTTCCTTTTCTATCTCATAAATTCGTTCCAGTTTAAATCCGGCTCTGGCCTTAATCACTTCCCAGGCTGCTGCTGGCACCTGGCCCAGTTCCACCATCGCTTCACAGGCAGCTAGTTCTACTTCCAGCCACTTCTGAAATTCCATTTCCGGTGCCCAGAGCTGTTTCATCTCCGGGGTAGTATAACGGGCTATCACGCCAGCTTTACCCCCTCTTTAGCCAGAATACTGCGGGCCGCCACAACCCCCGCTACTGATGCCTGGGCCAGGCCCCGGGTTACCCCGGCACCGTCCCCGGCAGCATACAGGTTGGTAATTTTGGTCTCCAGCTCTTTATTGAGCTGCAGGCGGGAGGAATAAAACTTCACTTCCACCCCGTACAGCAGCGTGTGGCGGGAAGCCACCCCGGGCGCAATCTTGTCCAGCGCCTGCAGCATTTCCACAATGGCTACCAGATGCCGGTAGGGGAAGACCAGGCTGAGGTCCCCGGGAGTGGCATCTTCCAGAGTGGGACGTACCAGCCCTTTACGTAACCGATCGTAAGTGGTGCGCCGGCCATCCAGCAAATCACCCAGGCGCTGCACAATTACGCCACCACCCAGCAGATTGGCCAGGCGGGCCACATATTTGCCATAAGCAATGGGCTCTTTAAAGGGCTCGGTAAAAGTTTTGCTGACCAGCAGGGCAAAGTTGGTGTTCTCCGTTTTCTTATGGGCGTGGCTGTGGCCATTGACGGTAATCAGGCCATCATTGTTTTCCGTTACTACCTCCCCATAGGGGTTCATGCAGAAGGTACGGACTTTGTCATCAAAGGCCCGGGAGTGATAGATCAGTTTGGATTCATAAATCACTTTGGTCAGGTGCTCCATCACTGCCGCCGGCAACTCCACCCGTACCCCGATGTCCACCGGGTTTACGGCCATCTCCAGCTGCAAACGCTTGGCCTCCTGGGCCAGCCATTCTGCCCCTTCCCGGCCGGGAGCTACCACCACATAGCGGCCAAAGAAAATCCGCCTATCGGCAGTTTCTACACCCTTGATCACATTATCCTCTACTACCAGGCGCTCTACCGCTTCACAGGTATGGACTTCCACCCCTTTAGCCACCAGAGCGTTTTTCATCCGCTCCAGAATCTGGCCGCAGCGGCCGGTGCCCAGATGGCGGATGGGGGCAGGAACCAGTTTTAGCTCAGCCAGCACCGCCTGGCGCTGAATTTCTTCGATAGCTTCCTCATTTTCCATTCCATAAACTTTATCTGGAGCCCCATACTCCAGGTATATACCATCTATATAGTTGATCAACTCAGCCAGTTTGCGTTCACCAATATATTGCTCCAACCAGCCGCCCACCTCAGTGGACAGGGTCAATTTGCCATCACTGAAAGCACCAGCTCCGCCCCAGCCGCAAACAATGGAACAGGGTGAGCAATGGACGCATTTGATGCTCTTTTCCTTGGCCGGGCAGGTACGTTGCGGAATGTCCCGTCCCTTTTCGATGATGAGGATTTTCAGTTTTTCTTCCCCTCTGGCTACCAGTTCCAGGGCAGTAAAGATACCGGCCGGACCGGCACCTATGATGATAACATCATAGTGGTTGCGGACCATGGCAAGTCCCCCTTTTCCCGTAGTTTTTACTCATTGACACAAAAATAACCCAAACAACCACCTTCTGGCTGTTTGAGTGAGCACGGTCATAACCAAAATAATATTAGCATCTATACGGGAAAAAGTCAATTAAATCCGAATAATTATTTTGTATACAGAGATTAATGTTCGGTAATGCTCCCTTGCTAATAGGAATATCACCATAGTGAGTTTATGTCCAATCGCTTTCCACAACCACGGCATTCAAGATAAGGTCCAAACTTACCTTTTTTTGCCTCAAAAAAAGACAGACATGTTTTGCATTTTAAATTTGTATGTTCTAAGTATTTTTTTAATAACCGAACAGTGATCTTGTTATGTTTACCGCAAAAAGTACAAACCAGAACAATTTTATTGTTATATATTAACTGTGGTATTACCTGTTTACCACACTGAGAACAATTTGCCCAAATTTCAACATATTTTTTTAAGGAGTATGCAGGTTTTACTACAAGCTCCCTTGCTAGAGCACCTTCCTTTGTTACAGCAATTTCCCTTTGTACAGAAAAATTGTTATCGTATATGCCTAAAAAATTAACCAGCAGTTTGGCCGCCCGTGGAGAGCAAGCTTTAATAACCAATTTTGTCGGATGCAACTTTGGAGCTCCATATATAATTATTTTACGATCTATAATTATAAAACTGGCAACACAGTCTCTTTGGATATTAATAAATTTGATTCCGGTTATCTTTTCAGGTTCATTGGTTAAAATATAAATACTTAATTTCTTTTCCAAATCTTCTAGTACTACCCGTAAATTTTCTTTTAATGTATTAGGATTTGGTAAAGAAATAATTATTTCATTTTTTGCTTTCATTATTTCTTTAATCCAAACTTCTTCTTTCGTATCTATATACCACTCTATTCCTTGTATCTGCTCTCCCTTTAAGATTTCTTTAATATTTAACCAATTAATTACCTCGCCATTTTTCATTATATAAAAAATTAATTTTAATGTAGGGTTATTTTGATTTAGCTGACTTCTTAAAAAATTGGTATCAGCTATGTTTATTAATTTACCCCTTGCCCTTGTAACCGCTACATTAACTAATCTGTCTGTTTCGTGCCCATTTATTAAAATGCTTGCTTTTTTCTGCGGAAAACTTTCAACTACGTCATAAATGATTATATCCCGTTCTGATCCTTGGAATTTGTGTACCGTAGCTGCAATTATCCTTTTTCCCTTGTCCTGCTGAATATCAGGAAGTAAATCCAAAAGAAGAGCAGAAACTAACCGTGCTTGAGCATTAAAGGGTGAAATATATCCTATCGAAATATTTTGCTCTTTTGTAGCCTTAATTATTAAAAATATGGATAAAAATGCCGAAAAAACGTTAAACCGCGACACTTTATCCCACTCTCTAAAGCCATATGCGCCTAAATTATCTAAATCTATTAAAACTAATGCGTTGCCAGGAAATGGTTTTGAATTTGCAATGGATTGTTTAGATTTTACCGACCTATGATTTGCTAGTTTATCATCATAAAAATTTTTACTGGCAAAATAAGCAATATCCTTATGCATCCTGCGCTGTTCAACCAGCATAACCATATTAGGATGTTTGCCTTTTTCTTTTAAGGCCTTAACTATTCCCGCCTG
>NZ_BDLR01000086.1:0-28277 GCF_002049395.1 Carboxydocella sp. JDF658
CGGCCGGTCTAGCCTGGTTACAGGCGGGGGGAGAGGGCGATTGTGCCACTCAAGTTGGCGAGGCGGTGACTTTGCACCGGCGTCCTCGGGCCCAGCTGGCGGCCGGGCGCTGGCTGGCGGAAAGGCAGCTGGCTACAGCAGCCAATGATATTTCCGATGGGTTGGCCCGGGAAGTACTGGAAATATGTACAGCTTCCGGAGTGGGTTGTCAGGTGGAGGCAACGGCCATTCCTATCCACGCCGGGGCCCGCAGCATAGCCCGCACCCTGGGTAAAGATGCTCTGGAATGGGCTTTCAGGGGTGGAGAGGATTTTCAATTGCTCTTTACCTGTGCCGAAGCGGACTGGCACCAAATAGAAACGGGGCTGACTGCCCTTGGCTGTCAGCCGGCCCGCATTGGCCGCATTACGCCGCCGGAACAGGGAATGAGGCTGCTTACTGAAAAAGGGCCTGAACCCTGGCCCGCCGGAGGATATGATCATTTTACAGGAGGCAAGGAATAAATGTGGCAGATTGTATCTAACAGTCCGGAAACAACCGCCCTTCTGGGGGAATGGCTGGGGCAGGCTGCAGAAGCCGGACTGATTGTATTTTTGCAGGGGGATCTGGGGGCAGGCAAAACCCACTTTGCCCAGGGAGTGGCCCGGGGGCTGGGAATAACTGAACCTGTTAACAGCCCTACCTTTACTATTATCAATGAATACAGGGGACGTTTGCCTTTCTATCACATGGACTTATACCGTTTGACTGAACCAGAAGAAGGACTGATGCTGGGGATAGAGGAATACTGGTATGGAGATGGTGTAAGTCTGGTAGAATGGCCGGAACGCCTGGAGGAATACTGGCCTACCCACTTTCTGCAGGTGGAGATTCAATACGGAACAGAGGAAAACCAGCGCTACATAACAGTAACCGCCTTTGGGGCCTTGCCTGCCAGGGTACTGGCCTGCTGGCGACAGAAAGGAGAAGAACATGGTTTTACTGGCAATTGATACAGCTACCAGGGTAGCAGGTGTGGCTTTGCGTAATGAGGAGAGGTTATTGCTGGAGAAGTTCGTGAATTTGCGCCTGACCCATTCCCAGACCTTGCTGCCAGCCATCGATCAATTGTTACGGGAAGCAGAACTAACGCCCCGGCAGCTCACGGCACTGGCTGTTACCCATGGACCAGGTTCTTTTACTGGCCTTCGTATCGGCCTGGCAACAGTACGCACCCTGGCCCAGGTGCTGGCTATTCCGGTACTTCCCGTTTCCACTCTGGATGTACTGGCCGCTAATTATTGGGGTGGACAGGGCTGGGTTTGTCCCTTGCTGGATGCCCGCAAAAATCAGACTTATACTGCTCTTTACCGCTTGACAGGCGGGGAGCCGGTACGGCAGACTCCTTACCAGGCTTTGACTCTGGAGGAATTGGTGGAGCAACTGGATGCTACTGAGGGGACGATCTACCTGGTAGGGGATGGTGTCGCCGTCTTTGGTCGCGAATTACAGGCGAAACTGGGAGAAAGAGTAGTACTAACCCCGGAACCGCAGCGCTGGCCCCGGGCCGCCTGGCTGGCTGAGCTGGCCTGGCAGCGGCTTCAGGCCGGGGAAGGGCTGGAATGGTCCCGGGTCGAGCCTATGTACCTGAGACAATCGGAGGCGGAAGAAACCTGGGCCAGACGGCAGGGAGGGAGAGACAGAGAAAATGTGGCAAGTACGGCCAATGACCCGGGAAGATGTTAAGCGGGTAGCTGAAATTGAACGGCTTTCCTTCAGTATTCCCTGGTCAGAACAGGCATTTTTCAATGAGCTGGAGAATAATGAGCGCGCTCTTTATCTGGTAGTGGAAGGTCCACCGGGAGTGGTAGGGTTTGTAGGCATGTGGTGTATTGTCGATGAAGGACATATTACCAATATTGCCATTCATCCCGACTGGCGGGGACGGGGATTGGGTAAAAAACTGATGGAAGCCCTGTTAATCGAGGCGGAGCGCCGGGGCCTGGTGGCTGTTACCCTGGAGGTGCGTCCTTCAAACACTGCGGGACAGAGGCTTTATCGCAGTCTTGGCTTTACGGTGGCCGGGCGACGGCGAGGGTACTATCAGGATAATGGGGAAGATGCTCTGTTGATGTGGCTTTATCTGGACCAAGCTGAAGGGAAAGGAGAATGAGGTTTGTATCTTCTGGCAATCGAATCTTCCTGTGATGAAACAGCAGTAGCCATTCTGGGCCCTGCTCCCCGCTTGCTGGCTTCAGTGGTGGCCTCCCAGGTTCCTGTCCATCAAAAATTCGGCGGCGTGGTGCCGGAAATTGCCTCCCGTCAGCATTTATTAACCCTGAATCCGCTGCTGGAACAGGCCCTGCAACAGGCCCAGCTCAACTGGGAACACCTGGGAGCAGTGGCAGTAACCAGAGGGCCGGGTCTGGTGGGTTCCCTGCTGGTCGGGGTATCTGCAGCCAAAGCTATAGCCTGGGCGCTGAATATACCTTTAATCGGGGTTAACCACCTGGCCGGACATATCTATGCCAATTTCCTGGCTCACCCCGGGCTGGAATTACCCGCCCTCTGTCTGGTAGTGAGCGGAGGGCATACTGATCTGATTTATCTGCCGGAACATGGTCGTTTCGAACGTCTGGGTCGCACCCGGGACGATGCTGCCGGTGAGGCTTTTGACAAGGTAGCCCGGGCCCTGGGGCTGGGCTACCCCGGCGGGCCCCTGGTTGATCGGCTGGCCCGGGAAGGGAATCCGGAAGCCATTTCTCTACCCAGGGCTTTTCTGGAAGAAGGGAGTCTGGACTTTTCCTTTAGTGGTTTGAAGTCAGCGGTCCTCAATTATCTCAACCGGGCCCGCCAGCGGGGCGAAGAAGTGAACAAGGCTGACCTGGCGGCGGCCTTTCAGGAAGCGGTTATCGATGTACTGGTGGAAAAGACGCTGCAAGCGGCCGGGAGAACAGGAGTAGAAAGGATACTGCTGGCCGGTGGTGTAGCCGCTAACAGCTGCTTGCGCCAGCGGCTGGAGGAGCGCACACAACAGGCCGGTTTAAAGCTTTATTATCCACCGCTGGATCTATGTACTGATAATGCGGCTATGATCGGGGCTGCCGGCTGGTATCTCTGGCAGGCGGGTTACCGGGATGACTTGTATTTGAATGCTGAGGCTAATTTACCGCTGGTTTGATACTATTGGTACAAGAGGCACAAAAGCCATTACCTCCGCATAAACCTGTAGTAAATACCTCGCAGGAAGTAGGAGAAGAGAAATGAGCAAGGTTGACCCGCAATGGTTATCCGTTTCTCTTCCCAGAGAGAGGTTGTGTCAGTTATTGACTATCATCGAGATGCAGATAAAGGATCTAGAAAAAGCGGGGGTGAAACCGAGTAAATTGCTGGTTGATCGTACCACTTACATGCAATTATGTGCCTATGCAGCACTGCAAAACCAGGCAGCCCCAGTACAGTATTATAACGGCCTGGAACTGATAATCGGGCCTAATCCGCTAGAAGTGCCCTGTGTGTTAGCGGATGCACCGGTAGAATACTGGTTGTGGAAAAGAGAGGATTAAGGCCTCTCTTTTTTTGTGGATATGTGGGTAAATTCGCTGTGCATGTTGTGGAAAAATATTTGTGACCATAGAAAAATCAAGGATTTTATCTGTGGATAAGCCTGTGGATATTGTGGATAAACGAAAAAACGTTTGTTGAAACATTATTACAGGGCAGCAGGAATTTCCATGTTTTTGGCGAATATATTCCAAAATTTTTACTAACAGGTAAGGGGGAAGTTGGCAGGATGGCAGTAGTGGATCTCAAAACAGAACGGCTGCCGCGGGAAGAGTTAAGGCAAAAGCAGCTGGCAGCTTTGCAGGAAACGGTAAAACGGGTTTATGAAAAAGTTCCATTTTATCGCCAGGCCTTTGAAGCCAGGGGTATTACTCCGGCAGATATCAGGAGTCTTGAAGATTTGCGTTTCTTGCCTTTTACTACCAAACAGGATTTGCGGGATAATTATCCCTTTGGCTTATTTACTGTTCCCAAAGAGGAATTAGTACGAGTGCATGCATCCTCAGGTACTACTGGTAAGCCGACAGTAGTAGGCTATACCCGGCAGGATATTGCCAACTGGGCAGAGTTGATGGCCCGCTGTCTTTCCTGGACCGGGGTCAGGCCGGAAGATACTATTCAGATCGCCTATGGCTATGGCCTCTTTACCGGTGGTCTGGGTTTTCATTATGGGGCAGAAAGACTGGGTTGCACGGTTGTTCCTATATCCGGGGGCAATAGCAAACGCCAGATCATGCTGATGCAGGATTTTGGCACCAATGTTCTGGCCTGTACTCCTTCCTATGCTCTCTACCTGGCAGAGGAGGCAAGGGAACTGGGGGTGGACCCGCGGGAATTGCCGGTACGCATCGGTATTTTCGGTGCCGAACCCTGGTCCAATAACATGCGCAAGGAGCTGGAAGCAGCCTGGGGCATCAAGGCCCTGGATATTTACGGTTTGAGTGAAATCATCGGGCCGGGGGTATCCTGTGAATGTGAAGCCCAGAATGGCTTGCATATCAATGAAGATTACTTCCTGCCTGAAATCATCGACCCGGAAACCGGAGAAGTCCTGCCTGATGGGGAAAAAGGGGAACTGGTTTTCACTACTCTGAATAAGGAAGCCTTCCCGGTTATCCGTTATCGTACCCGGGATATTTCCGTCTTACACCGGGAAACCTGCAGCTGTGGCCGGACTTTTGTCCGCATGGAGAGAGTGATGGGCCGCAGTGATGATATGCTGATCATCCGCGGGGTCAATGTCTTCCCCTCCCAGGTGGAAAGCGTGTTGCTGGAAATCGGGGAAACCGAACCCCACTATCTGCTGGTGGTAGACCGCAAGGATAATCTGGACCAGCTGGAAATCTGGGTGGAAGTGTCTGAGCGCATGTTCTCGGACGAAGTACGCCGGCTGGAAGAACTGGAGTACAAATTAAGGCAGGAAATCCAGAGTGTCCTGGGCATTTCCGCCAGAATCAAGCTGGTGGAACCCCGGACCATTCCCCGCAGTGAAGGAAAAGCCAAGCGGGTTGTGGACAAACGGGAATTGTAGGAGGTGGGATGATGAAAATCAAGCAAATATCCCTGTTTCTAGAAAATAAGGCCGGTCGCCTGGTGCGGGTGACGGAAATTCTGGCCCAGCATCAAATCAATATTCGCGCCCTTTCCCTGGCCGATACCAGCGATTTTGGCATTCTGCGTTTGATAGTCAATGACCCGGAGACGGCTTATCAGGTGCTGAAAGCCGCTGGTTTTGCGGTCAGTATTACGGAAGTGCTGGCAGTGGAAATTGATGATACTCCCGGGGGTTTGAATGCTGCCCTCACTGCCTTGCAGGATGCCGGGCTAAATATTGAATATGTTTATGCCTTTGTGGAAAAGGCGACTGATAAAGCGGTTGTGGTATTTCGGGTGGAAGAACCGGAACGAGCCATCCAGGTGCTGACAGAAGCTGGCATTAATACCTTGCGGGGAGAAGAGGTCTATAATTTGTAACAAGAGCAAAAGGAGGCGACTGCCTCCTTTTAATGTTCCCTCTTCATTATGACCGTGAAACAATTGAACCGGACAGCATACCGATACCACGGAAGAACATGAGATAAACAAAATAGGGGAAGAATACAGGTTGCAAAAATTGTGTCCAGTTTTAGACTATTTTTTTACATTCTCAGTTGGTGTATAATAAAAGAGCATTTTAGTTTTAGAGGAGTGAGAGAGCATGGCGGAAAAGATCCTGCAGGCACCTGGTATGAACCGCTGTATTGCCTGCTATTCCTGCATGCTGGCCTGTGCCAGAACGGTTCATAAAAGTTTTAGCCCCCGGCAAAGTGCTATCCAGATTCGCACTCAGGGAGGCCTACAGTCCAAACTGGTAGCTGATATCTGCCGGGGCTGTCTGGATGCGCCCTGTGCCGCTGCCTGCCGGGTGGAAGCCTTGCTGCCCCGTAAGGGCGGAGGGGTTAAATTTAACCCCGATAAATGCACGGGATGCCGGGCCTGTGTTGAAGCCTGTGTAGTCAAAACCATCCACTTCGATGAACAGCGAGAAAAACCCATTATCTGCATCCAATGCGGGACCTGCACCCGTTTCTGTCCCCACGGAGTATTGACTATGGAGGTGCGGGGCTGATGTTTAATCAAGGTGGTATGCGGGTTTTAACCATAGATTTAAGCCGTCGCAAGATTGCCATTGAACGGCGCCAGGATTTACTGAACTGGCTGGGTGGGGTAGGAGTGGCCACGCAGTTGTTGAAAGAGCATCTAAAACCGGAGCTGGATCCATTTCATCCTGACCAGCCGATTATACTGGCTATTGGACCCATGTCCACAGTCTATCCGGTAGTAACCAAAGCAGTGGCCATGTTCAAGTCTCCGCTTACCGGCGAACTGGGGGAAAGCTATGCCGGGCTGCGCATTGCCATGGCCATGCGTTTTGCCGGCTATGATGCCATTGTCATTAAAGGGAAGGCAGAAAGCCCTGCTTATTTGACCATTACACCTCATCAGGTAGATTTTAATGATGCCCGGGCCCTCTGGGGCTTATCCACAGAAGAAACCGGACGACTGCTCAGACAGTTATCCCCTGGCAAAGGCCACCGTTCCACTTTGCGTATCGGTCAGGCCGGGGAGAAACTGGTAGCTTACGCGGGAGTAAATGTGGATACCTATCGCCATTTTGGCCGACTGGGACTCGGAGCGGTTTTTGGCAGCAAGAATTTAAAAGCCATTGTAGTTCATGGTGATCACAATTATCCCATTGCCAGGCCCCAGGAGTATCAACGGGTCTATAGCAAGATTTTCAGAAAAGTAGTGGAAACCGATATTATGGAAAAATACCACGGTCTGGGGACGACGGGCAATGTGGAGCCCCTGAATGAAATGGGGGGCTTGCCGGTTCGCAACCTGCAGGCTTCTTCCTATCCGGAAGCCCTTAATCTGAGCGGGGAAACTTTTGCCCAGGAGACTCTGATCCGTAAAATCGCCTGTGCCGGCTGTCCGGTAGGCTGTATTCATATCGGTATTCATCGCCGACAGTTTGCTGAAGGCTATGAATATGAGTCAGTAGCGGTTTCTTATGACCACGAACTGGTCTATGCCCTGGGTACTATGCTGGGATTAACTGACCACCGCCATGTTTATGCCTTGATTGAGCGGACCGAGCTCTATGGCCTGGATTCCATTTCCACCGGGGTGGCACTGGCCTGGGCAACTGAGGCCCAGGAAAAAGGGTTAATCGGAGAAGAGGAGTTGCTTACCCATCTGGCATTTGGTCAGCCGGAGCCCTATTTACAGGCCATGGATTACCTGATTAAACAGCCTAATGAATTCTATCGCACCCTGGCCCAGGGCACCTGGCTGGCAGCGGAACGTTATGGCGGGACTGAGTTTGCCTGTGTGCTGGGCAAAAACGAAGTGGCAGGTTATCATACCGGCTATGCTAATATCCTGGGCCAGGCCTTTGGCGCCCGTCACTCCCACCTGGACAATGGCGGCTATGCTATTGACCAGGAGCGAAAGGACCGGACTCCGGAAGAACTGGTAGATGCTATCATTCAGGAGGAGGAAATCCGCAACACCCTTAACTCCCTGGTTATTTGCCTCTTCGCCCGTAAGGTTTATGACCTGGCCACAGTAGCCGAGGGACTTAAGGCCCTGGGTTATGAGTGGACTGAAGAGCAGCTCAGACAGCTGGGCCGGGAGATATATAGAGAAAAAATGGTACTGAAGCGTCAGTTAGGATTTAAACTGGAACAGATCACCGTGCCCCGCCGGTTCTGGGAGACCCCGGCGCTGGGGCGGCAGCTGGATCCGGAGAAAATGGAGCAGTTGCGACAGATTATGATAGGGAGGCTATCACAACTGTGAAAAGAAAAACCTTTATTATCTGGCTGGTGGTCATGGCTCTGGCTGGATTGACCGGTGGTGCTGCGACGCGGTTTTATCTTACCGGGCAATGGCCCTGGCAAGCAGCTGAGCAGAATATAACTACAGATTCAACGGGCACAGAACAGCCTGCCCCAAATGCGCAGAAAAATCCGCCAGTGGTCCAGGATGAAACAACAGCGACTCCGGAAAAGCAGCCGGAATCTAATGGAGTAGAAAAACAGGTGGAGGGGCAGATTGTCACCATTGATTATCGCCAAAAGACCCTGACTTTGGACCAGGCCCTGGATGATAACAGCGAAAAAGTGGAAGGGAAACTGACTCTGGCCCCGGGGGCTGAGATTAAAATCGATGGCAAGAAGTCAGTCTTTAATGATATTGCAATTGGGGATTATGCGGTATTGAAAATCAATGACAGGAAAGAAATAACCTCCATAACCATCAAGCGATAGGAGGGACTGAAATGCTGGAGCAAGTCTGGGCCTTTACTCGCCGTTGCCGGGCCGAGGGGCAGGAGCTGTATCTGGTAGGGGGCTATGTGCGGGACTTACTGGCCGGGGTTGAAGCCAAGGATTTGGACTTTGTCGTCCCCCGCGGTCAGGGGCTGAATCTGGCCCGGCGCCTGGCAGATGAGCTGGCAGCCAGTTTTGTACCTCTGGATGAAGAGAATGATGTCGGTCGGGTGGTTGCCGGCGAACTGGTCATCGACCTGGCTGCCCGACAGGGCAACAGTCTGATTCAGGACCTGCGGCGCCGGGATTTTACCATTAATGCTATGGCCTTACCGCTGACAGAGGCAGGCCATCCGGCAGGGACGGACCAGATTATTGATCCCCTGGGAGGGCTGGGGCACTGGCGGGAACGGATGCTGGCTCCCTGTCATCCTCGCATTTTCCAGGATGACCCTGTGAGGCTTCTGCGGGCCCTGCGCCTTGCCGCCCGTTTCGGGTTGACCTTTGCCCCGGAACTGGAGGAAATGCTGAGCCGGGAACAAACCCTGCTGGCCCTGGCGGCCCGGGAAAGAATAGGGGAAGAAATCAGTCAGCTCTTTGCCCTGCCGGGGACGGCGGCCGTGATTACCGCCGACCTGGAGACGAGGGGGCTCTTTTACCAGGTTTGGCCGGAGCTGGAGGAAATGATGACCGCTGAACAGAATTTCCATCATACCGTGACAGTGGGACGCCATTGCCTGGCGGTACTGGAAATCATGGAAGAGATATTGGCCGAGCCAGAGCAATGGTTAGGGGCAGAACTGGCCGAGGTGGTAAAAAAGAGAGCGGTCGAAAGATTAACCCGCCACCCCAGGCAACGTTACCAGGTCTGGAAACTGGGGGCTCTGTTCCATGACATGGGCAAACCCAAAACCGCCATGACCAGGGAAAGCGGACGGATTGTCTTTTACGGCCATGAGCGGGAAGGAGCAACTCTCATCGGTCCTCTGGTCCGCCGCCTGACCTGGGGACGGCGAGAGGCCCAGTTGCTCCAAAAGCTGGTAGCTTTACATATGCGCCCTTTGCATCTCTTCAATACCCGGCCGGTAAAAGGCAAGCCCAGCCGCCGGGCTTTGTATCGCTTTTACCGGGACGTGGGAGAGGATTTACCTGACCTGCTGGTGCTGGCAGTAGCGGACCTGGCGGCAAAAGTCAAGTACAAACCGGACAAGGAAGAGTGGGAGACTTTCCAGGCCTTTATTTTGGGCTTATGGGACACCTGGCTCAAGGAAAAAGAACGCTGGCAACCGGAACCAATGCTGAGAGGGGATGAACTGGCAGCCGCTTTCCCGCACATCAAGGGGGCGGAAATCGGCCGCATGCTAAGGGAACTGCTGGAGGCTCAGGCTCTAGGAAAGATCCAGAACCGGGACCAGGCCTGGCAGCTGGTAAAAAGTTTAATCCAGTATACATGAGGACCAGGGGTTGCCGGGAGTGAAATCCTCTGCTATAATGAAAACATAACAGGGAATACAGGCGGTGCAAGGGCGTACCGCAGGCAAGCAATGGCGCTTCCAGGGGGAGAATATCCCCAGGAGGTGCCTTTTTATTTCTCCCGGAAAGGAGGAGGCTTATGTATGGAGTGCGGGTAGTGCTGGCTGATGCCAGTGAAAAAAACAGAAAAGAGCTGGTGCGCATCCTGTCCCGGGCTGGTTACCAGGTGCTGGGGGAAGCAGGGGACAGCCAGACAGCCCTGCAATTAATCCGCCAGACCTTGCCTGACCTGGTTGTTGTTGATATCAATTTGCCCCCGGCCGGCGGGCTGGAGCTGGTGGAAAAACTGGATGGGGGTCGGCTGGCAGCAATGGTGCTGACGGGAGAATATATTCAAGCGCAGACCCTTGAAAAATTGAAAGGCTTATGGGTTTTTGGCCTTATACTTAAGCCGGCAGGGGAGAATCAGGTGCTGCCTGCTCTGGCTCTGGCGGTAGCCAATTATCAGCGGCAAGTGGAATTGGACCGGGAACTGGATAAACTGCAACGGCAACTGGAAACCAGAAAGGTGGTGGATCGGGCCAAAGGGTTATTGATGAAACATTTCGGCCTCAGTGAAGAGGAAGCATTCCGGCGCATTCAAAAACAGAGCATGGATAAAGGCAAGCCAATGAAGGCCATTGCCGAGGCCATTATTCTGGCCTTTGAGGTAGAAGGGCAATGAAGTCCTCACTTTCAAATAGCAGAAAGGGTGAGGAACAATGAATATTAACAGCGGGGATACAGCTTTCATGTTAGTGGCTACAGCCCTGGTGATGCTGATGACTCCAGGACTGGCTCTCTTCTACGGTGGCATGGCCCGCAAAAAACACGTGCTCAATACTATTATGATGAGCCTGGCGGCTCTCGGACTTATCTCTGTACAATGGGTTGTTTTCGGCTATACTCTCAGTTTCGGTCCTGACTGGCAGGGGATTATCGGAGGCCTGGAACACCTGGGTTTGCAGGGACTGGCTGATAAAACCCTACCGGTAGCTCCCAGTATACCTGCTTTTGTTTTTATGGCATTCCAGTTAATGTTTGCCATCATTACTCCGGCCTTGATTTCCGGAGCCATCGCTGAACGGATGCGTTTTGGCGCTTATCTGCTCTTTATCCTGTTATGGGCAACTCTGATTTATGACCCTCTGGCGCACTGGGTCTGGGGCGGTGGCTGGTTGGCCAAACTGGGAGCCCTGGATTTTGCCGGTGGCCTGGTGGTGCATATCAGCTCCGGGGTTTCCGGTCTGGTAGCGGCTCTGGTCTTAGGCAAACGCCGCGGTTATGGCCATGAACCCATGGCACCGCACCAGGTGCCGATGACGGTACTGGGAGCCGGGCTGCTCTGGTTTGGCTGGTTTGGTTTTAATGCCGGCAGTGCCCTGGGAGCTAATGCTACCGCGGCTCTGGCCCTGGTTACTACCAACACTGCCGCCGCTGCAGCGGCCCTGGCCTGGATGTTTCTGGAATGGCTGCATCACGGTAAACCCACGGCCTTAGGAGTAGCAAGCGGCGCTGTGGCGGGTCTCGTAGCCATTACTCCAGCAGCTGGTTTTGTTTCGGTACTGTCAGCCCTGGCTATTGGTGCCATCGGTGGAGCTGTCTGTTACTTCGGGGTAGCCATTTTGAAGAAAAAGCTGGGCTATGACGATGCCCTGGATGCTTTTGGTTGTCATGGCCTGGGTGGCACCTGGGGGGCTATAGCCACCGGTATTTTTGCCATGGATGGTGGGCTGATCAGCGGCAAGACTGATTTGTTACAGGCGGAAATTATCAGTGTGGCGGCGACCTACCTGTTTGCCGGTATCGGGACGTATCTGATTTTGAAAGCAATTAACCTGTTCCTGCCATTACGGGTAGAAGCCGAGGAGGAAGTAACGGGACTGGATCTGACCCAGCATGGCGAAGAGGCCTATCCCGATTTTACTCTGGGCGGCCCCCTGTCTTCTCAACTGGGTATGAAGTGAGGAGGAGAGAGAAATGAAAAAAATAGAAGCGATTATTCGACCAAGCAAGCTGGAAGAAGTAAAAGAGGCCCTCAACCGCTTCGGGATTCAGGGTCTGACAGTTTCCCAGGTTTTCGGTTGTGGTCTGCAAAAAGGCTATACCCAGGTCTACCGGGGGGCAGAGTACAATATCAATCTGTTGCCCAAGGTGAAGATAGAACTGGTAGTACCGGCGGAGAAAGTGGATGAACTGGTGAAGTTAATCGCCGATACGGCCCGGGAGGGCAGGATTGGCGATGGCAAGATTTTCATATTACCGGTGGAAGATGCTTTGCGCATCCGTACCGGCGAGCGTGGAAATGGAGCTATTTAATAAGGGAACTTATTTCCTGGCGATAAATTTCGGGCTTACCGTACTCATTATTTTCCTGGAGGCGGTAAGCCCTTATTTGTTTAAATTTTCGGCCTTCAGCAGGAAATTTTTTCTTTTCGGCGAAGGCTTTTATTGAGTTTATGGGTGAAGGGAGAAAAAATGAAAGTTTTTGTAACGGGTGCCAGTGGCTATGTCGGGACTGCTGTGGTAAAAAAATTGCTGGAGCGAGGGCATGAGGTTATAGTCCTGCAAAGGTCCAGAAAAACCGGGATAAATCATCCGCAACTATCTTTAATAGCTGGCGATATAACTGATAGAGCCTCTCTGCCTGGTGGCATGGCTGGTTGTGAGGCTGTAATTCACCTGGTAGGCATCATTCGGGAAATTCCCGGCAGGAATATTACTATGCAGAGAATTCATGTTGAAGGTACCCGCAATGTGGTAGCAGAGGCCAGAGAAGCCGGGGTCAAACGATTTTTACATATGAGCGCCCTGGGGTCCAGGCCAGGAGCAGTTTCCAGCTATCATCAGTCCAAATGGGCAGCGGAAGAGATAGTCAGGCAATCCGGGCTGGCCTATACTATCTTCCGGCCCTCTGTTATTTTCGGCCAGGGGGGACCAGGGCCCAATTTTGTGGCCCAGCTGGCTGACCTTGTGCGTAAGGCTCCCCTGGTTCCAGTCATCGGGGATGGCTCTTTTCAACTCCAGCCTGTCTCCATTGCCAGTGTGGCCGAGGGATTTGCCCGCGGTCTGGAGACAACCCATACTTTGAATAAAGTTTATGAGGTAGGAGGACCGGAGCGCCTTTCTTATCTGAAGATTTTAGAGATGGTGGCAGAGGCCCTGGGAAAGAAGTTGCACAATATTCATCTCCCGGTGGGTTTAATGAAATTTCTGGTCCCCCTTCTGCAAAATGTGCCGGGATTCCCGCTCACGCAAGATCAGTTACTGATGTTGCTGGAAGGGAATGTGTGCGAGGACTGGCAGACATATTATCGGGATTTTGGGATTGAACCAGAACGCTTTCAGGTTATTTTGTAGCTCCAGCGCTGAAAGTTATCCAGGCTTATCGACCAACCCCTTCAGGGGAGGCGGTAAGCTTTTTTATTGCCAGAGCTGGGAACCAATAGTAGGGGTATAGTACAATTGTGCTAAAATGGAGCTATTTTTCAGAAAATTTATTTTAATTACTTGCTAAAAATAATACAATGTTTAGTAAAGAAGTACTAATTTGCGAAAGCCAGGTGAAGGCTCCTTGAGAGGGGAAATAGAAAAGAATAACCAGGTTTATCTAATGATTGGACTACTGGTATTAGGGTTAGGGAGCTTACTTTTAGTCTATTTCTTCTCTGCCCAACCCCGGGTAGGGAGAAACAATGTGTCCGGTTTTTTATTGAGCGGTTTTTTTTCTGTCAGCTCGGGGGGATTGCACTATCCCAGCGGCATTGCCGTTGATGAAAATGGGCGAGTATACGTTACTGATTCAGCTCATCATCGTGTTGTGGTTTTTGATCAGAAAGGCAGGGAGTTGAGGAGTTTTGGCCAGTATGGTTCAGCATCAGGACAGCTGGATTATCCTGTTGGGATTGCAGTGCGACAAGGACGAATTTGGGTAGCGGAACTGGGAAATGCCCGTATTCAGGTTTTTGACCAAGCAGGAAATTCACAGGGTATAGCCAGGTTAAAAACTCCTCAACCCTTTGTTCCTACTGCCCTCTGTCTGGATAATCAGGGTAATTTATATGTGGTAAATAAAGCTAAACAGGAAATTGAATGTTTTGATGCTCAAGGAAGGCTGGCATGGGCTTTTGGTGGGGACCAGATGACCGGGGTTTTGAGCTTTCCCATGGGTTTAGCAGTTAAGGGTAATGGTCAGGTATTAATTGCTGATTCGGGAAATGGACGCTTATTGATATATAATCCTGCTACCGGACTGGTGCGGATAGTAGACGGCGGAGAACAACGCTGGTTCAGCAATCCGCGGGGTATAACCGTTGATGAACAGGGACGGGTTTATGTAGCAGAGGCGATGCAAAACACGGTTATTGTTTTAGATGAAAAGCTGCAACTGTCAGCGCGGTTGGAGGTACCGGAAGAATTAGGCGGATTATTAATGCCTGATGGCATTGCCTGGGCCAGGAACCGGTTACTGGTTATAGATAAAGGAAATAATCGCGTCGTGCAATTTATTCAGCAGGGGGGATAAGAAGGGGATGCGGCTTGGAATTCTGATAATGGCCTGCTTGCTCTTTACCACTCCGGCCTGGGCCTATATTTCTCCTCATGGGAAATATAGCACAGCCACGGAAATGTGCGGCAGGTGTCACAGTCTGCACCGCAGTCCGGGTCTGCGACTCCTACGGGCCAGCACGGTAGAGGATACCTGTTTGCTCTGCCATGATGGTACGCAGAGTAACTACAATGTCAGAAAAGGCACCTTTTTTAACGGGGTAATTGAGGTAGCCAGTCCTGCCGGGGGCTTTGATCCCGCATATGGCTACACTACTACCCATCTGGTTGGACAAACCAACTTTATTCCGGGCAATAACAGCAATCTTTTTCTGCTCAAATGCACCTCCTGCCATAATCCCCACGGTACCGATAATCACCGCAACTTGCAAACCAGAGTCAATGGGGTGACGGGAATCAGGGTGATCGCGCAGATTGCAGGCCCGGGAAGGGCGCTCCCTACAGCCTCCGGTCGGGAGGTTGTCAGCTATCAGTCAGGGATAGTGGATTTTTGTACTGCCTGTCACGTTGATTTTAAAGAATATATGAGCAGTGACAGTTTTGGTGGCATAGACCGCTGGCGTCACCGGGTAAATGTGCCTTTAACTGGCGGCTATAGCATCAGTTTTCCAGAACCCGGTCTCCTTACCACTTTACCCACCCAGGGAGTTCCAGCGGGAGTGCGGATTCAGACAGCATCCCTAACGGCAGGCGCATTAAACGGAACCTATAATTATCTGGTAACAGCCTTTAACGCTTTAGGCGAATCCACCCGGGGGAATATAGTCCAGGTGGAAACGGTCAATAATGGGGTGTATTTGGCCTGGGCACCCATTAGCAATGCAGTAGGCTACCGGGTTTACCGGGCTGCAGGCAGTGGGGTTCCCGAACAAATACCGCTTAGCCAGTTTGTTTATCTGGCAGAAGTAGGGGATGACCGGACAACCTTTACTGATGATGGCAGTCTAACACCGGAGCCCAGTCGCAATCCCCCTGTTACGGCCGAGGCCAGGGTGGTTTGTTTGACCTGTCATTTTGCTCATGGGGCCAGAACAGTGGATTCTTTCTCGGGCTATGGTTATCTGCGGCGTCTGAACAATATGGGCGTTTGTCAGAACTGTCACCAAAAATGAGAAAAGCTGGTGGGAGCATGAGAAACAAGGTATTTATTGGGCTGCTTGTGATTGCGATGGCAGCAATATTTTTCCTGAATTGGCCATTGAATGCGGATACAGTTATAACCAACGGTGCTTTTTCTTCCGGCCTTTCAGGCTGGTCTAGCGAGGTGGGGGATCCTGCACCTGATCCGGGTTTTTCTGTTGTCTGGGACGCAGATGGTTATTCTGGAACTATTAAGAATAACGGGCAGCAAATCCAGGCCCAGGGTGGTGCCTTAAAAGTTACTGCAGCCAGCAGTGAGGCACAGACCGGGAAAGGAGTTATCACCTATTACCAGGAATTTAATGTTCAGCAGCCCCGGGCTACCGGACGCCTCAGTTTTGCCTGGAAAAAATTTTATCAGGGCAATGTGATGCCCCTGGCCCACAATCTGGCGGTGCTGTTACGCTTGCCCGATGGTAAACAGACTCTGATCTGGACGGACCGCTTACGCCGTAATGATAACTCCTGGCATACGGTAGAAGAGCTGGACCTGGGCGGGTATTTAACTCAAGCCGGTAATTACCAGCTGCGATTTTACTTTTATCTGGAAAACGGTGAGGAAAAGGATGGCTTGCAGACGGCAGTCTGGCTGGATGAGGTCTATCTGGAAATAAAAACTCCGGATGTCACCCGGCCGACAACGGTAGCCACTCCCCAGGCCCGGGCGGTCAGTTCAAACCAGGTTGACTTGAGCTGGGGGCCAGCTACTGATGACCGCGGGGTGGCGGAATATCGCATCTATGTAAATGGGGATAAGGCACCTGTTGCTGTCATCCCGGAGACAGGTTCATCCGCCTATCATTATTCAGTAACAGGGTTACGGGCCCAGACTCTCTACAGTTTTACCATCAGAGCAGTGGATGGTTATGGCAATTATTCGACCAATGATATGGAAATGACGGCTGTAACTTTGCCTGATACCGGTGGTACGCCGGGGGTTGCGGCGGGAACCGGTATCCCGCCAGCGGAAAATGTCTTGCAAAACAGCAGTTTTATTAAAAACAGTTCCCCCTGGGTAGCGGTAAATGACAGCAGTTTCCGCCAGAGTTCCGGGTTTACAACCGCCTGGGATGGGGTGGGTTACAGTGGCAACATAATCAATGGCGGTAAAACAATCACTGCACTGGGGGGCAGCTTTCGCTATTTAGCCAACGGTAAAGAGCGGCAGGGGGCGCGCTATCTGGAACAATCTTTTCCAGTCACCTATCTCCCGGGTGGTGGTAGAACCTTCAGGTTATCCTTTGCCTGGAAGAAAAACTGGTTTAATGATAAGAATCTGCAGCCGCAATTCCAGGATGCCTATATTTTCCTGAAGCGACCGGATGGCTCCACGGTTACCCTCTGGTCCAATACCACTAAAGCCGATCAAGCCAGCTGGCAGCGGGTAGAGGATCTGGATATCAGCAGTGCTTTTAATAGCACCGGGACCTATACCATCCGGCTTTATGGGAAATTGAAAAACAATGATGCTGACCTGGGTACCTGGACCGCCATCCGCTTTGATGAGGTACGAATCTATATTCCTGATGTCACCGCGCCCCAGGCTCCAGGCCAGCTGAATTTACAGGTAATCAGTGACCGGCAAATCCAGCTGAACTGGGAGTATGCTACCGACAATATCGGGGTTACTGCTTATCGGGTATATCGCAAACCTGCAGGTTCTTTCTCCTACACCCTGGTGGGTACTACTGCTGCCAGTGAATTGAACTTTACTGATACTGATGTTAATGGTTTGCAGCCGGATACGGAATATAACTATTACATTACTGCAGTGGATGCAGCAGGCAATGAATCGGTTCCATCACCGACAGCAACCGGTAAAACCAAACCGACAGATACCATCCCGCCGACCCAGCCTCAGGGAGTAAGGGCAACGGCCTTGACTTCCAGTGAGGTGGAAATCCGCTGGGAGGAAGCTACGGATTCTGGTTTAGGACTGGCTTTTTATCGGATCGAGCGGGCCCCGGACCTGAATGGAGCTCCAGGCAGTTTTACTGTGGTAGGGGAGGTAGCTGCCGGCAATCTGCTGTTTAAAAATACCGCCGTACAGGCAAAGCGAACCTACTGGTACAGGGTCATCGCCATAGATCAGGCCAACCTGGCTTCTCAGCCCAGTGCGCCTGTAGCAGTCTTTGTTCCGCCCAGTCCCCATGGCTACTATGATGAGGAGGAATGGCGCTGCGGTATCTGTCACCGGGGACATCAGGGTTTGACGGCCCGTTTGCTGGCCAAACCTTCCCAGCCCCTGCTGTGCCTGACCTGCCACGATGGCTGGGGCAGCCGCTATCTGCTGAAACCAGATTTACTGGCCTGGGGGCAAAATAATGTCTTTCATCCCATCAGCGGCAGTGAGGCAGCTCTGGCGGGACGAACCCGGGCTCTACTGGCCTGTACTGACTGCCATAATCCCCACGGGGATAAAATTCCGGGGACCAGTGACCTGTACCCTCGCTGGCTGCGATCCAGTGATGGCAGCAACTACTATTACCAGGGCAACCAGTATTGTTTAGCCTGCCATGGCCCGGTAGACCGTAACTGGAGCGCAGATTACTGGGAAAATACCTTTGGTGATCATACCAATTCCCAGGCGGCTCATTATGACCTGAGCAAGAGCTTGCTGCAGCCGGCTTCCGGCACGCAGATAACCTGTGTGAAATGTCATGACAAGCATGCCAGTCCCAACCGGCGCCTGACCCTGGCCCGGGAGGAAGGTCTCTGTTTCAAGTGCCATAACAACCCGGCCGTTTCCGCTTCCGGCACGGCAGATATTCAGGAGCAGTTCAACCGCAAGGGCTCCCGGCATGATATTTTCACTGTTGACCAGCAGGCCAATGGAACTAAGGTAGAATGTGTCAATTGCCATGGGCCCCATACGGTTGCACCTAAACTATTTCCAGCTAACGCTACCGGAGCGGCGGTTTCCGATCCGGATAACACCAAACAGCCCTGGCTGGGCACGCTGGTGGATTTTTGCCTGAAATGTCATGATGGCAGTCCACCAACTACGGCCTTGAATTCGGCAACTATTCAGGTTCCCTATGATGTGCAAATGCCAGCCACCCCGATCACTACCAATGCCTCCGGCTGGGATAAGCGCTCCTTTAAGGGCTCAGGCCACTGGAACCGCGGGATCCAGAGTTGTCGCCAGTGCCACGAACAGCATGGTTCGGACTATGATCGTCTTTTGAAACTGCCGGAGGATAGTGACAGCCAGGATGGGATCTGTTTCCAGTGCCATAAGCCTGCGTCAGAAAATCCGGTTCTGGCTGGAGCTCCGGATGTTAAAACCCCCTTTAACAAGGCCTATCACCATAATACTCTGGTGGACAATGGTAAACATAAGGATACGGAAAACTACAACAACCTGGCCCTGGAGAACCGGCATGCTGAGTGCTATGATTGCCATGATCCCCATTCGGCCAGCAATACAGCTCCGGTACCGCAAAATGATCCCACAAACCCAACGGAACCGCCCAAACCATCGGGGGCACTGGCCAATGTCAAGGGTGTCGGCTTCACCGGTGCCCGTCCGGCCTGGACCAGTTTGCCGGCTAGCAGCAGTTTGTATCAGCCCAAAACGGTGGTGTACCAGTTTGAGCTCTGTTACAAATGCCACAGCAGCTATTCTTTTGACCAGAGTCCGGCGGAAACTATGACCGATGTAGCCAGAGAATTCAACCCGGCCAATGCAGCCTACCATCCGGTAGAAGCTCAAGGTAAGACCAGGAATGGCCGCTATGTTGGCACTGACCGCTTTGGCGTAGCCTGGGGTCCTAACCGCTTGATGTTTTGCACTGATTGCCACGGCAGTGAAACTGCTACTGAGCCGGTAGGACCCCATGGTTCCAGTTATTACCGGATACTAAAAGGGAGCTGGGACGCAAATACTGGTGCTGGTTCTACTGATGCCCTCTGTTTCCGGTGCCATGATATTAATAACTATATTGATGTAAATAACAAGGAGACTGGAAATTCTTCTAACGGTTACGGGGGCACCTATACCGGGTTTCGGAAAGAAAGTACAAATTTGCATGTCTGGCATGTGCAAGAAAAAAAAGCCACGTGCCAGAATTGCCATGCCGCCATACCCCATGGTTATAAGCGCAAGCATTTGATTGTTTATCAGGGGGAAATCCCTTATGCCAGTTCAGCAGCTAAACTTACCAGGTATGTTGCCAGTGATAACGGTTATAGTAAAGACAATTGCAGCAATACTTGCGGGCATTAATTGGAATGTTCAGCAGGGACATACTCTGTTGAACCTCATTAGATAGTCAATCTAAGATTATCTACAGTATCCCATAACTTTAAAAAGCAAAGAGGGGGCCAGTAACCCCCCTCTTTGCTTTTACCCCATTTCCAGCGGATGCTGGTCATAGTTACCCCGCAGGCGCAATCCCACTCGCTTTACTTCCTCCAGAAACAGCATTGTCAACAGTTTACCCAGGGACCACAATCCGGCAAAACGGCGGCGCAGAGGCCATTTCAGCTCATCCTTACCACAGATGGTATGGCGATTCAGCTCTGCTACTCTGGCTTTCAACTTTTGCAGACTAAGCTGGCGAACCTCTTCATCGGGAATGAGCAGGATACGGTCAATTTCGGCGATAATCTGACGGGCCTGGGTAATACGATAGCGAATATCCTCATATACTTCTTCCGGAATCAGGTTATATTCCCGTTTCAGCTCATTCAACCGGTAGGCGGCCTCATAGGTAGCATCCACAATCTCGTCCCGGCTCATAGTAGTGGTTTCATAACTGAGAATATGCTTCCAGCTGGGCCGGGTTAAAGCCTGACGGTGATCCTCCAGGGTCTGGCAGTGCTTGATATACCCGTACTTTTCCGGGTTTTCAAAAGCCGGGCTGCCTGGATCGAGAAAGGGAGCCAGAGGCGCAATAAACAAGGAGAGCCGTTTATCCCCATTGAACTTCTCCAGTAGCTGCCGGCAATAGTCGATACTGGCCAGAGCGCTCTGGTAAGTCTGGCCGGGGATACCGGTCATAAAGAAGAGATCGATTTTGCGGCAGTTATATTTTAGAGCTGCCGCAATGGTAGCTTCTACTGCAGCGTTACTGCACTTGAACTTGCCGTTCAGGCGCCGCAGATGTTCCTCATGAGTCTCGATAGTCAGCTCCAGGCTGAACCTGGGCACACTTTCACTAATCAGGCGAAAATATTCTTCATCCGCCGGGAAGAACAGTTCAATAATCAACTCATTGGGGATCCTTTCTTTTTTCAACAAACCGAAAAATTCCCGGGCATAATCCATTCCGGCCTGGCGGATGTCGTGCAAGATAAAAATCGGTGCTTTGCCAAAAGACTTAATAAAGCGGATATCTTCCACCAGGGCCTTTGGTGAGCGGTAAGCCGGTTGCTGACGGCCGCAGATTCTGGCATAGGCGGAGCGGGAACCCCCGCAGATGGAACAGTTCTGGGTACAGCCCCGGGCGGTAAGCAGGGCGGTAATGGGATAGCTCAGCCAGTCCAGGTAGGGCATGGTGTTATGTAAACTACCGTATTTAAAGACTGAGCCCATCACATAGCGATAACTGGGAATGGTAGTGTAATCCAGGTTATCGGGAATCCAGGTCAGGGGGTTGACCACCGGCTGCCCGTCGGGTTTTTTCCAGGTCAGGTTGGGGATAGAGCTGAAATCCGCCTGGCCCTGGCGCAGGCTGCTGACCAGTTGCCGCATCGGCTCTTCGGTGGAATCACCCCGCAGGACAAAATCCACATAAGGATAGCTGATCAATTCCTCATGATAGTAAGAAGAGGAAAGGCCGCCAAAAGCCACGGGGATTTCCGGGTGGTATTTTTTGCAGAGTTTGGCCACCTCCAGGCTACCGTGGGCATGGGGTAACCAGTGCAGGTCAATGGCGAACAACCTGGGCTTGAGGCGAGCGATCAGCTTTTCCGGGTCAAAATCCGGGTCCCGCAGCATCAGGTAGGCCAGGTTGACAATGCGCACATTGTAGCCATTTTTCTCCAGGGTTTCAGCCAGGCTGGTAATGCCCATGGGATACATTTCGAAGGCCGGCGAGGAGGGTACCACATCACTGATGGGCCCGAAGAAAATGGTATCCCGCCGGAAATCATAGACGCTCGGGGCGTGCAAAAAGACCACATCAGTGGAGAAGAGTCTTTTCATCGGTCAGGCCTCCTTTGTTAAATGCGATTACATTCACAATTATATTGGACATGATTGACAAAATTCCTGCTCATTGGTGAGTAAAAGTTGTAACTTTCACAAATTTATCTGAAAAAATATGCCTCTGCTATACCATATGCAGAGGCCGGGGGTAGTAACACTATTTTCCCTTATTTTGCGGATGGCAAACCGAGCAGCGGTTACTGGCCATAGCGCCGTTATGACAGCCTTTGCATTCTGCCATCTGCACCCGGGAGGGTAAACGCCGGGCCAGGGGTATGAGTTTAGCTTCCGTATATTCTCCGGGGAAGCTGAGCTGCCTGAGGAGCGGGCTTTTGCTGATGCCACGGTGGACGATTTTGGCGTGGCAGTCGATACAATCCACCTGTTTGCTGCTGTGCAGGGCATGGGGAACATTCAGGTTGGCGGGCATAGTCAGCTGGCGGCGGTCGCTGTGACACTGACGACAGGTCTGATCTGGTATGAAGTTACCCTGGATCGGAGTCTGGAAGAAACCGCGCCAGTGACGATAGGCAAAGGTAGTAAGAGTGATATCCTGATGGCAATTGAGACAACCGATATTCTGGTGAGAGGAGAGGCGCCAGGTGATCACATTGGGGCTCATTTCGTGGCAGTTATCACAGAGGACAGCTTCCCGGCGGTTCTGGCTGAAATCGATACTGCCCTGGCTGAAAAGGACGGCGGCAGTCAGGGCCACCAGCAGGGCCAGAAGGAGGATGAAGAGTAGCCGTTTCATGTTCATCAGCTCCCCTCCTTCAACTTAATCCCAGCGGGATGTATTCATAGAGAAACCACAACAAGATGAATAAATATAGAATCATTTCCAGAACAATCAGGGAGCGATTGCGGCTGTATTTAAACACTGCCATGGTGGTTCACCTCCTGTTTGGGGAGAAGGGGAATGCCGTTTTGGGCTTGTTGCTGGCGAATACGCATCAGCTCCAGGGGATGTTCATGTTCCATTACTTCTTCATCCATCAGGCCGCTGAACCAGAGGGTATTGCCGGGGAAAAAGTCGGGGTTGAAATGGACATTGTAAAAATGCCAGGTAAAGATAACCAGTACTGCTAAGACGGCTTCATCACTGTGGCCTACCCGCCAGCAATCGATGAGCCAGCGGGGCAGGAAAGAGGCACCCCATTCGGGAAACCACATGACAAATCCGGAACCGCCGATGATAAACATCCCCCAGAAAACTGCCCAGTAGTCGAATTTTTCTTTGTAAGAATAGCGGTCAAACCTGGCCGGTTGCTCAGAAAGACCTAACTGATATTTCAGGTGGTCAGCCAGGTCGGTAAAATCCTTGAGAGTTGGCATTACAGCCCAGCCCAGCTCCCCTTTCCAGGCTTTGACGGCCATCCAGACCAGGTGGTAGATACAGGCCAGGGTCAGGATCAGTCCACCGAAGAGATGCCACTTGAACATGGTCTCAAAGCCACCGAAGAAATCGACTATGCTACGGGCCCAGGGGGCGTGGTTGAATTTGATCGAAAGGCCGGTAATGGCGCAGAGAGTAAAGCTGCTGAAGACACCGATATGTTGCAGACGCTGGTGTATATCCCAGCGCTGGTAGGCGGATTTAGTGGCTGCCATAGGAGCCACCTCCTTTGGCCGTTTTCCATTTGCGATAGAGTTCCAGTTCCATGTGGATGGTTAGCAGCACCATCACACCAATGGTCAGCCAGACGAAAAATTTGAGGGTATAGTACATGGGGGAACCGGGCCCTTCCTTTTCCAGCAGAAAATGTTCAGTGCCTTTGGCGAAATTGGGTTCGGCCCGGAAATGGCATTTGGCACAGGTTTGTGGTACATTCACCTTGTTTACCGGTGAAGCCGGGTCTTTGGGACCAAGGATGTTGTGACTGCCATGGCAGCCACTGCAGGTAGCGGCTCTGGTACCTCCTAAATCCACAGCTTTGCCATGAAAGCTCTCGGTATAGCTTTCCTTGATCCTGCCGTTATGGCAACCGGAAGCAGTGCAGGAAGCAGTCTGATTGCGACCAGAGGTATGAGCCAGGGGGTCTTCTTTCTTGCGGATATCGTGTTTGCCGTGGCAATCCTGACAGAGGGCGGTGGGCTTACCCTGCCGGCGGGCCAGCCCATGGGCACTTTGGTCATAGACTCTGGTAATATAATCATGGCAACGCCGGCAATTGCTTTCTACCAGCCGCCTCAGTTCAGCACCGGTTTTGGCACCAACGTGGGGGTAGTCGGTGATATCGGTGTGGCAGGTGGTACAGCGATTGGTGCCGTGAATAGAGGAGAAGTATTTGCTCTCATCTACATAGAGACTGATTTTTTGGCCATTGCTTCGCGTATGCAAGCCCTGGGCCCCATGACAGCGCAGACAGCCTTCATTGAACTTGCGGGCGGCAGCCAGGTCGGTATCAGCCAGGGCCCAGCCGGGCCAGGTCAAAAGCAGCAAGAGAAGAAAGAGAAGGGACTTTTTCACGGGCATCACCCCTTTCCGGATGAGGAGAATTTAGACGCCGGGCCAGACGATGAAGATGCTTAAAGCGAAGGTCAGAAAGGAGATGAGGGCACCCAGCAGCAAGAAGGTCAGGCCTTTACTGACGGGATGCTTCAGCTTGAGTCCATAAAAGGCCACCCAGGCGCCCAGGGAAAAACCAAAAGCCAGAATCAGGACCAGGCCAAGGATAAACAGAACTTTCATAGAGCATACCTCCTTTGCAACCTCACGGGTCATTGGAACCGATAACCTGCCAGGGACTGCCGCCAGTAGAAAGAATCAAATAGCGTTTGCAGTGGCGGCACTTGATGTAGAGTTTGTATCTCTTTTTCTGGGCCACGATTTTACCACATTTGCAGTAGACATTTTCCAGTTGCTCCTGTTGCCTTTCCCGTTCCATGTTCCCCCTCCCTTGTTGTTTGATCAAAACCAAAGGCCGGCCCTGTACGGTAAAGTTCCGTACAGGCCGGCCTCCGGACTCCAGGGTCTCCGGGCTCTGGCTGAAAGCCTTTGTCCTCCGGTGAGCACTAAAAAATGCTCGCATTTTCTTTTAGTCCACCGTAAAGAAAATGCCAGCATTAGTAGTCTAATGCTGGCCTCTGGACTTAACGTCTCTGGACTCTCTTCAATATTCTTTTTTAAATTCGCGCCAGAAGATACGCGGCTTGGTCTGACTGGCCTGATTAAATCTGATGATTAAAAACCGCTTGCAATGACGGCATTTAATGATGATCATATTATCCTGGTACTGACAGATGAGCTTGCCGCAGGAGCAGCGGATATCTTCCATTTAGCTCACCTTCTTCACTATTAATTTATGCACGATTCCCCCCGATAGTACTTTTTGGGCTAAATTTTCTCTGTGCGTACTTGCGACCACTTTCACCAACCTCATCTTCCCTCCCCCTTTTTCACCTCCTGGTAAATAATATGCGCAAGTGGTATAATAGTTGCAAATTTTTTATTGTATCCCAAAAAAGACGGGTATATAATAAAAAAGAGTAAGAAAATTCACAAAAAGGTGGTCAGGGGATGAAAAAGGAACTACGCCGGCAGGTCCTGGCTGCCCGCCAGAACCTCACGCCGGAGGAGGTAGGGGAGAAAAGCCGGCAGATTATCGCTGCCCTGCTGGACTTGCCGGAAATCAAGGCTGCTGAGACGGTAATGGCCTATATGGATTTCCGCCAGGAAGTGGAGACCGGGCCCTTGTTGCAGGAGTTGCTGCGGCTGGGAAAACGAGTAGTGTTGCCGGTGACGGATGTCGAGAATAAAGTCCTTTTGTTGTATCAAATCCAGGATCTGGAGCGGGATATTGAGCCAGGGGTTTGGGGGATCCGGCAGCCGAAGACCATTTTACCCCGTCTGGTACCGACTGAATTGGATGTGGTAATTGTCCCGGGAGTTGCCTTTGATTATCGGGGCTACCGGCTGGGTTATGGTGGCGGTTTTTATGACCGGTTTTTGCCTCAAACCAGGCCGGATTGCCGCTGGCTGGCTCCCATCTTTGAGTTACAACTGGTGCCTGATGTCCATCCCGAAGCCCATGATTGCCGGATGCACCGGCTGGTGACTGAGGAGAGGACTTTAAATTTCATCTGAAACCATGGAGGAGGGGGAAATAAGGGATGACGTGTTGTCAATGCGGGCAAACGCCCAGGGATCCCAAACAGGAACAGTTAGAACAGGTACTGGCCCATTATGCTGGCCAGAAGGGGGCACTGATTCCGGTGCTGCAGGAAGCCCAGGAAATCTATGGCTACCTGCCGCCGGAAGTATTGCGGCGCATTTCGGAAGCGCTGAATATTCCCTTTGCCAAAGTTTATGGTGTGGTCACATTCTATGCCCAGTTTCATCTGAAGCCCCGGGGCCGCAATATTATTCGGGTCTGTCTGGGGACGGCCTGTCACGTGCGGGGTGGGGCCAAGATTTTTGAAACCATCCAGAATGAACTCAATATTAAGGACGGGGAGACCACCGAAGATTTGCGCTTTACTTTAGAATCAGTAGCCTGTATCGGAGCCTGTGGGCTGGCACCGGTGATCATGGTCAACGATGATACCCATGGTCGCCTGACACCTGACAAGGTCAAGGAAATCCTGGCCCAGTATGAATAAGAGGGGGGAAATGAGGGTGGCACAGTTGCAAAAAGTAGAGAGAATTTTAATCTGTGGCGGTACCGGCTGTATGTCTTCCGGTTCGGTCAAGGTTATGGATGCCCTGAAGGCAGAACTGGCAGCCCGGCAACTGGGACAAATTGAAGTGGTTATGACCGGTTGTCATGGTTTTTGTGAGCAGGGGCCGCTGGTGATCATGGAACCCCAGGGGGTATTTTACCGCCGGGTACAGGTGGAGGATATTTCTGAATTAGTGCAATCTCACATCATTGAAGGAAATATCCTGGAACGCCTGCTTTATCAGGATCCTGGCAATCAGCAAAGAGCGATTACCTATCGGGATGTGCCCTTTTATGCCAAACAGCAGCGGGAAGTTCTACATAATTGCGGCCATATCGATCCGGAAAACATTCAGGAATATATTGCTGCCGGTGGCTACCAGGCTCTGGAAAAAGTATTGCGGGAATATACACCCCAGCAGGTAATCGAGGATGTGAAAAAATCTGGCCTGCGGGGCCGGGGGGGTGGCGGCTTCCCCACCGGTTTGAAATGGGAATTTACCAGCAAAGCGCCCGGTGAGAAAAAATATGTTGTCTGTAATGCCGATGAAGGGGACCCGGGGGCATTCATGGACCGTTCCGTTCTGGAAGGGGATCCCCATGCTGTTCTGGAAGGGATGTTGATTTGCGGCTATGCCATTGGGGCCGATGAAGGCTATATCTATGTGCGGGCCGAATACCCGCTGGCTATCAAGCGGTTGAAAGTAGCCATCGCCCAGGCGGAAGCGGCCGGTTATCTGGGTGACAATATCCTGGGCAGCAATTTTAGTTTCCGCATTAAAATCAAGGCTGGTGCCGGTGCTTTTGTCTGTGGTGAGGAAACGGCCCTGCTCAACTCTATTGAAGGGGAACGGGGTATGCCCCGGCCCAGACCGCCATTCCCGGCTGTCAAAGGGCTATGGGGTAAGCCGACTAATATTAACAACGTGGAGACTTTTGCCAATGTGCCTCTCATCTTCCGCAAAGGGGCAGACTGGTATGCTGCTATCGGGACGGAGAAAAGTAAGGGTACCAAAGTCTTCGCTATGACCGGTAAAGTCAACAATACCGGTCTGGTGGAAGTGCCCATGGGTATTACCATGCGGCAGATCATCTTTGATATCGGCGGTGGTATCCGGGATGGCAAGAAATTCAAGGCCGTTCAGATCGGCGGTCCTTCCGGTGGCTGTCTGCCTGAATCTCTGCTGGACTTGCCTATTGATTATGATTCCCTGATCGCCGCCGGGGCGATGATGGGTTCCGGCGGTCTGGTGATAATGGATGAAACTACCTGTATGGTGGACCTGGCTCGCTTCTTCCTCAATTTCACCCAGAAGGAGTCCTGCGGCAAGTGTACCCCCTGCCGGGAAGGGACCAAGCGCATGCTGGAGATTCTGCAGCGGATTTGTGCAGGGGAAGGCCGGGAAGGGGATATCGAAACTCTGGAACGGCTGGCCAGGGTGATTAAGTCCACTTCCCTTTGCGGCCTGGGACAGACGGCCCCCAACCCGGTACTGTCCACTCTGCGCTATTTCAGGGATGAATACGAAGCCCATATCCGGGAAAAACGCTGCCCGGCCGGAGTCTGCAGCAATCTGCTCACCTACTATATCGATGCCGAAAAATGTATAGGTTGCGGGTTGTGTAAAAAGAACTGTCCGGTGGGGGCTATCAGCGGCAATACCAAGGAAGCCCATGTTATCGATCCCGCCAAGTGTATCAAGTGCGGTGTCTGCATGAGCAAATGTAAATTCGGCGCTGTCGGGCGCAAGTAGGAGGTGGGCCGTCGGTGAATAAAGTGACTTTGACTATCAATGGTCAAAAAGTGACGGTTCCCGCCGAATATACGGTTCTGGAGGCAGCCCGGGAGCTGGGCATCAACATTCCCACCCTCTGTTACGATCC